>JAHBXU010000475.1 GCA_019636315.1 Planctomycetaceae bacterium
CCCACAACAATGACGCTCGACAAGTAGGCGACAAACGGCGACAGACGCGCGAGGGCAATCGTCAACAAACACGCGCTGACCAGAAGCAGCGCGCGGCTCGCCAGAATCGCGCGCCGGCTCGGACGACTGCGGTCGGCAAATCGCGCGATCATGAAGCACCCGGAAGCCAGCAGCACCAGCGGAAAAAACTGGTAGTGCGGCCGATCCCATAGTTGCTGCAGATACACATACAACAAGGGGGCGTGTGCCAGCAATAACACTCCGAACGGCAACCATGTGGCCAGCGGGATTCGGTCCGGGGCCGCGTTCGGGTCGGGATCAGACGGCATCGAGTTCGGCATTCGGAGAAGGGAGGGCATGACGTTCAGGATGAGTCATGCGCGGACGATTGACCAGAAGTTTCGAAGTCGCGCTGGATGTGAAACAGAGATCGGACCGCACGTCACGTCTCAAGTCGTCCGCCGGTCGCAAACGCTCCTTGCTCTCACGCGATGTTTCGACTGGCTGAAGAATGGCGTGTGTTGTACGAGCGAGTTCAAACAACCGATCTTCACGGATTTCCGGAAAACGTCAACTGCCAATCAGAACGAGAAACTGCAACGGAAAGATGCGGGGTTTTCGGCATTCGGGGGATCGCGAGATTTTATCCGATCGGCGTTTCCCTCTGGCATGTGTTTCTTTCGCTGCCTCCTTATCGAAGTGGTTTGTGGACTGAGGTCGCATGCCCCTGGGTGAGAGATGCCAACGAAAGATCTTTGAAAGTGCTCCACTCGGAGCGGCGGATGCTTGAATAACGGACCCGTCAGCGGCTGCAGAGGGGATTTGCGGCGAAAGGGGGAATTTGCCGCGAAGCGCAGATTGCAGTTGCCAGAAGGTGGACATCCGCACCGACTCCCAGTAGGGTGCAACCCACTCTTTTCTGTTCCAGCTTTGGTGCGCTGACCTGTCGCCGAACTCGCGAGAGTTTCATTCACTGACCACTGGGAGATTCTGAACACGATCCTGCGACGAACCTGGAACAACCACACATTGACTTCCCCTTGCCGACCCTGGGCCACGTGTCATAGCCAAAGGAAGCCTTCATGCGATTGGTACATCGAGTGTTTACGGGAGTCGCAGTTCTTATCGCCGCCGGTGCTCACCCGGCGAATTCTGTCGCCGATCTGGTCAATCCGGGCGACCTGATGTTCATCGGATTGAACATGGACGGCGGCGATGATTTTGCGATCGTCCTGCTGACGAACGTCGCGGCCGGAACGGAGGTCCATTTCAACGACAATGAATGGGCCGCAACCGGATTCAACGGACAGGCGGAATCTGAATTGACGTGGAATGTCGGAGGCATTGGTCTGGCAGCCGGGACAGTTGTCACGTTCAATAACATGAATAACGCGGGAAATCAGTCTGTGAGTGTCGGGACCCTTTCGGGAGGAACGATGTCTCTCAGCGGTGACGACACCGTTTATGCGTTCCTCGGTCCCGATGCCTTCACCCCGTCCACGTTCCTCGCCGCCATCTCGAACAGCGAAGCAGAGTATGACCCGGAAAACCCGAACAACGGCACACTTGAGGGAACCGGATTAACTCTCGGAACAACGGCACTTCTTCTACCGCAGGATGGAACAGATCTTTCTCGCGGAGGTCAATATATCGGGCCGCGGTCAGGCGCTTCCGCCTTTTCCGACTATGTCACCCTGGTCGGAGACCTGACCACAAACTGGTCCACCAGTACGATCAATGGCACTCAGTTCGTTCCCTTCAATACCACTTCATTTCAGGTCGCGACGGCCGCGGTTCCGGAGCCGGCAAGTTTGTCGCTCATGTTCCTTGCAGCCTCCGTAGTCGCTGTTCGCCGTCGAGTGAAATCACAAAATCGGAGGACTGGGCACTTTTCAAAAACTTGAAACTTGATTTCCAGACGCCGTTCTGTCAGAATCCGATTGCGCAGACAGGGATGATTGCATTGACTGGGAAATTCGTGCCGAATTGGTGCAATCTTTCCAGCATGCAGGCGGGCTGACGGATTGACGCCGAAGAGAATGCTTCGGTGCCGACTGCGAGATTCGTTTTGCGGGATGGTTGGACGCAGTGCCTGGGCGTTGCGTCTGCGACGTCGAACACATTTTCTGGAGAATCGGCGCGCACCGTCAGCGTGCGTCGGAACTCTCGAAGGGGTTGATGAAACATGTCCAGAGTCAGCGTCTCGTCGGTTCTGATCGTGGGGTGCCTTTGCGGTGCTGTCGCCAGCGCCGGAGTGGTCGGAACTTATGCCGTCATCGCCCCGGTCTTCGCGAGCGACAATTCTCCGTCAGTTCCGGTCAGCAACGTGGCGGCTGGCGTCCTGCCGGTCACGGTGAGCCAGCCGACCGGAAGTGGATTGAGCCCGGCCACCCAGGCCAAGGTGGCGTTCGTCCAGAATGGAGCGATCGTGGTGGAATCGGCCGTCGGAGCGGACGGAACGGCTCAGGTCGCAGGCCTGCAAACCGGTCCGCACTCGGTGTTCATCAGCGGCCCGGAAGGTTTCGCCGCCTTCGGTGCATGGCTGAATCCGGGTGCCCCGACGCCGGGCGATCCTGGTTCCTTGATTGATATCGCAGTTGTTCCGCCGGTTGACATTCCGGTTGTGGAGCAAATCCTGGAAAGTGCGGTTCAAGGTCTGACCGGTGGGGCCTCAGCCGCACCTTCCTATGGGAGTCAGCCGTCGAATCTCAATCTTCCCGGCAGCGGTGATTCAGAGCTGATTCAGGGATATGGATTTGAAATGGGCCCCGGAGGGACCGTGCAGGGTCGGATTGTTCAGGCCGCGGCACCTTCAGCCCCCAAAGCGCCGCTGGCCGGCCTCGACGTGCACTTTATCAGCGGCGGCCAGATCGTCGGTCAGGCTCGTACCGGTGCGAATGGACTGTTTGAAGTCAGCGGACTCCGCGCAGGCGTGCATTCCTTCGTCGTGGCCGGAGCGGGTTCGTTCCTGGCACTTGGTGCGGAAGTGACTGTGCCGGCGCCGGGTGTTGCCGCTCGTGCAACGGAGTTGTCCTTCGGAGTTGCGGACGAAACACAAACCGTGGCCGCCGCGACAGAGATGGCGACCGTGATCTCGGCCAGTCCCGTGTTTCCTGGCGATCTGCAGTTCCTGATCGGTGAAAACGGGCTGTTTGAAGGTGCTGGCTTGTTGCCTCCGCCAGGATCCGGCGGTGGCGGATTCGGCGGGGGAACGGGTGGAGGATTCGGCGGCGGCGGGGGATTCAGCGGTGACGGATTCGGGTCGCTCCTCGGCTTGGCAGCCCTTGGCTTGGCCGCGGCCGCGCTCGCGGACGATAATGACAACAACAACAATGTTCCTCCAGTCGTCGTGAGCCCGGCTGTCCCGTAAGCGACTTGTCGACGGCTCAAAGAATTCAATTCAGTCAATGGCCCGGCTTTCCTCGAAAGCCGGGCCATTTTCGTGTTGAACCAGGCACTCCAAATGGGGACGGCATCGGCTGCATACCGCTCCGTGCTGTCGGATCAGGCTTGCATCAGGTGGTTGTGGGCTGGACACTCGGAAATGAGCCACCGGTTCACCGATCGCGGGTGAACCGCTGGATTCCTCCACGTTTTGCCGTTTCCAACGGATGCGTTCGTTATGGCGCTCATCGGCCGGATCTCTCTGATCGCTCACTTGCTCGCTGCTCCGTGGGTGTTTGGAGGCGTGACGCCCGAGGCCCAGTGGTGGCTCAGCTTGGGAGTCGCCGGGTTGCTCGTCCTGCACCTGATCGAGTCGCTTGTGGAGCGCCCGTCGGGTCCGTTTCATCTGCCGACGGCCGTTCTGGCACCGGTCGGATTGCTGGTCATTGCGGCGGTTCAGTTATTGCCTCGCGACGAACCACTCGTACCGCGGATGCAACACGCCGTCTTCGCGGAGTTGGCAGAGACGTTTGGGTCCGATGGCCCGGTCACTGGGACCGTTTCACCGGCCAGCACACGGACGCAGGCATCGCTTCTGTTCTTTGCCCTGGGTGCGTTTGTGCTTGGGTCGCGCTGGTTCTCGACCGGTCCATCACAGATCTGGTTGTGGCGGGCTTTGGCGATCAACGGCGCCGCCCTCGCTTTCTTCGGAATTGTCCAGAAACTGACCTGGAACGGACTGCTGTTCTGGTCGGTTCCACTGCGGCAGGGGGGAACTCCGTTCGCCTCGTTCGTGAATCGCAATAATGCCGCGGGATACCTGAATTTGTGTCTTGCTGCGGCGCTCGGCGTGGTGATTCTCCG
>JAHBXU010000476.1 GCA_019636315.1 Planctomycetaceae bacterium
ATCTGGCCCGTTCGCAGATCGCACGCCGGCGTGGTGCGGCTCCGGACAGACGCGTAGAAGTTCTCCAGATGGGCCCGCCGCAATTCGCTGGCTTCGGCGGTGAAGGACTCACTGGTGTCGTAGACCTTCCAGCCGCTGCGGTCGACGACGAGGGTGCCCCGCTCGCCATAGAACGCGGTCCCCGTCGGGCGCCCTTCGTTGCCATGATGGGTCCAGAGGCGATGCTCCCAGAGAATCGTCGTGTCCGGATACGCGAACTGAACGGTCAAGGTGTCTGGTGTCTGCGACGGATCATCGTCCGGCGGCGGACTCCCCGTTGCCGCGACGCGGTTGGGGAAATCGACTCCCAGCCCCCAGCGAGCGATGTCCAGCAGGTGCACGCCCCAGTTGCCCAGTTCGCCCGTGCCGTAGTCCCAGTTCCACCGCCAGTGATAGTGAAACCGGCCGGCATGGAAGGGCCGCGCGGCTGACGGACCTTGCCACAAGTCGTAGTCGATCCCGGACGGTGGTTCCGCAGCAACAGATGCGCCGACTGGCTGGCGGCGATGAACGGACCACGCTTTGGCCAATCGCACCTTTCCGAGCTGACCGGAGCGGACGTACTCGATGGCCGATTGAAAATGTGAGCCGCTTCTCTGCTGCAGACCACACTGCACAATTCGCTCTGACCGATCGGCCGCGACGATCATTGCGTTCCCTTCGTCGATCGTCTGAGCGAGCGGCTTCTCGACGTAAACGTCTTTGCCGGCCTGGCACGCCAGCACAGTCATTGCGGCATGCCAGTGATCGGGCGTTGCAATCAGCACAGCATCGATCTGAGCATCGTCGAGCAATCGTCGGAAATCGCGATACGGTCGCGGCACACGTGGTTGATGTTTCGCGAGTTCCTGCGTCGCGCGCTGCAGCATGGCTTCGTCGACGTCGCACACGGCGACGACGTCCACTCCCGCCAGCAGCGCACTTTCGACCGCGAGCACCTTCCCTTGAGAGCGGACACCAATCACGCCGACGCGCAAGGTCTCCGTCGGCGATCGTCCTGTCCCAGCGTCGGCCCGTGTCGCGTGCCAGCCGACGACGCCCGCCGCGGCGACGCCCGCCGCGTTCCGCGCCCCCTCGCCGAGAAAGCGCCGACGGTTCATGTCGGCATTGAGAAACTCGTCCGTCTTCATCGATTGTCAGTCAGTTCCAAGTCCAACTGTCACCATCCGCTCACGAGCCGCACGATCGAAAGTATATTCTACCACGGACATCCACCGGACGGAACGCGACGCTTGAGATGATCGACTCAAATCGCGTTGATCGAGTCAGGGACTGCCGTGGCCGGTGTCCCTTCCCACGATGCGGAAACGGTCGGGATCCTGGCCATCCTGTTCCACGGCCGCATGGGCTTCTATCATCGGGTTTCTGCAAACCGGACATACGAAGTGAGTGATGAAGTACCAATCCCTGACGGTTCTGATTCCCAGCCATAGCATTGAAGACCTGCCGCTGGATCTGCCCGAGGAGCAGGCGGAAGGTTTGCTGAACGCGTTTGCCGTCGCGTGGCATCCGGTGCTGCTCGATGCGGCAGGCGTGTTGCCGAACTGGCGCCGGGCGGACGAGCCTCCTCAGGAGCCACAGGATCGGCTGATTTTCATTCCCAGGATCTCACAGGACTGGCTCCCCTGCCAATGGGCCGATCATGCGCGCAGCCGGGGCGCCGTGCTGTTGACCGACGTTGTCGGGCGGGACGAAATGATCGCGGAAGCCTTGCGCCCCCTCGACGCGGAGCCTTTGCCCGACGCGGATCTCGCGGCCGATTTTCTCGCGCTTGGCCACTGCTACTTGCAGTTGGAGATCCTGACCCGGCAGATGCGATATTACAACGAATTGGATCAGCTGCGGCTGCAAGCCGAGGCGGTGTCGGCCGCGCGTGCCGCGATCGCAGGTGATCGCAAAGCGGCCGAGTCTCATCTGCGAGACTGCTTCGAAATGTTGCTCGAAGGACGCGAGCGTTTCTACCCGGTCGACTGCTATCTGGCGGATTTGTGTCTGCTCAATCCGGAGATGGCGGGCGAGGATTGGTCGCGCATTGTCCATTCGGAGCACACGGTCAACTTTCTCGCGACGGCCGAGGATCTGCAGACCATCGCCGACGATCAGTCGCAGGATTTTGAGGCGTTCTGCACGCGCTGGCGTAATGGGCAGCAGGAACTTCTGGGGGGGGAATGGACGGAGACGCCCAATGCACTCCTGCCGCTCGAATCGGTGCTTCCGTCGTTCCTCCGAGGACTGGCCACGGTCGAAAGACTGTGCGGACGGCGGCCGAAGGTCTGGGGGCGCCGGAGATACGGTGTGGGCGTGCAGATGCCCCAATTGCTCGACAAATTGGGTTACGAAGCCGCATTGCACTTCGTCATCGACGATGGCCTGTATCCGGACGAAGAACAGGGAAAGTATCGCTGGGAAGGTTGTGATGGTTCGGTTATCAACGCGGTGAGCCGCATTCCACTCGCTGCCGACAGTGCGGCTGGTATGTTGCGGTTCCCGCAGCGGATGGCCGAATCGATGGACTACGATCAGGCCGCCATGCTGGTGCTTGCCCGCTGGCCGAAGGTCCAGACTCCCTGGCTCGAAGACTTCCATCGCATGGCGAAGTATGCGCCCGTACTGGGACGGTTCGTCACATTCGGCGACTTCTTTCGGACAACGGACCTGCCCGGACGATTGTCACGTCACCCGGCCGGGGACTATTTGTCGCCGCACCTCGTGGCGGCCGTTGCACGGGAAGAAGCGGATCCGATCAGCCGCTATGCCCGGATCTGGGCGCGGCACCATGCAACCGAATCCGTGACATGGATGTGCGGAATGGCGGATGTCCTGCGCGGACGGCCGATCGATCCCACACCGTTTGCGCGACTGGAGTCGCAGGCCGAATTCAGCGACATGCCGACGGCTGATGCCGCAGGGCCATCGGGGGATCAGGATCTGGACGCCGCAGACCGTGCCGCCGCGCATGCGCTCGCCCGGGTCGTTGTCGGTGGGCGCGGAACGACGCCCGGATGTTTCATCGCCAATTCGTGCTCGTTCGGTCGACATGCTGTCATCCAATGGCCGCCCGATCTCGAACCGCCCGCCGCGCAGCCGGCGATGATCGCGCGTCAATGGGACGAGCAGGGGCGGGCGTTCGTTGTCGAGCTGCCTCCCAGCGGCTTTGTCTGGTTACCGGCAGGAGATCCGGTCGTCGCATCGGCGAAATCAGCCCGCGTGTCAATGGCGGAAGAACTCACGCTGCGGAACGAGCACTTTGAAGTGCGGCTCAGCGATGTCACTGGCGGCATTGCTGGAATCAAGACCTACCGCCGCGGACCGAATCGACTCAGTCAGCAACTGGCGTTTCGGTTTCCGCGCGAGTTGAAAGTCGCTGCTGGCGAGGGACCAGATTCGGCAATGGAGAGCACCTGGTACTCCGAGATGCGCCTGCTGGAATCGCGGGTTGTCTCCGACGGTCCGTTGTGCGGCGAGATCGAAACGGCGGGAATCCTCGTTGATCCGACGAACGATTCGCCCGTCGCCCGGTTTACACAATCCGTCCGAGTCTGGCGGGGGATGCCGGTTGTCGAGATCGAAGTGGAGCTCGATCCCGTGCGGCTGCCCGAAGGGTCTCCGTGGTCGAGTTACTTCGCCGCACGCTGGGCGTGGAATGATTCGACGGCCGCGTTGACGTGTTCCATCCATGAAGGTGCTCATCCCGTCACGGTGGAACGATTTGAAGCACCGCATTTCATCGAGATTGCCGATGACGAGCGGCGGACGTCGATTTATCCGCTGGGATTGCCGTTTCATCGCAAGACGGGCCCTCGAATGCTCGACACGCTGTTGCTCGCAGCCGGCGAAACGCAGCGTCGATCTCGGATGCTGATCGGCGTCGATGATCCTTATCCCATGGAACGCGCGCGTGAGGTGTGGCACCGGGCCGAGCCGGTGTTCGTCGCGGATGGGCCGCAGCAAGCAACGTCCGGCTGGTTCTTCCACATTGATGCCCGCAACGTGCAGATCGTGCGGCTCATGCCCTGGTCGGACCAACAGGCGAACGGAACTTTGCAGGATGTGGATCACGGCTCGGTCGCCGCGCCGCCCGCTGATAACGGCGGGCACGAGCGGACGCCGTCATACAAGCTGCGGCTGCGAGAAACGGAAGGGCGCGCCTGCACCGCGCGCCTGCGCTGTTTTCGGTCACCCCGCTAC
>JAHBXU010000477.1 GCA_019636315.1 Planctomycetaceae bacterium
AAACGCGATGAGACGAGGCATGGTTGAAAGTGGCGAGTATTGAATGGTCCGCTGTCAGGGGCTATGCATGCCATAGAAGCTTGCAGTGAACCCCCTATGCTATCTTCACTTGTGGGCAGTCCAACAACAAGCCGCGAATTCTGCTACTGCGTCAACTGATCGACACGAAATCCCGGCCCCAGGTGCGACAAATCACGTTGAAACACAATTCGGGGAGGGACCTGCGTACTGTCAATAACGGCCTCCACGCGCGCCACCGGACCGCCAAGGTCAAAGTGGCCGACCGAATTGACGCGGAACACGCCCCCCCTGGCTGTAATGTACCGGTCCAATTTGCGGAGCGTCGTCGTATCCGTCAGTCCATCGATCAGCAACCACCCGGTTGTTGACCGGTAGGCGAGCAGATCCGTCACATCCTGTCCGTCTGCGACAACCGGCGCCGCTGCGATGATCGCGCTCGCCAGTTCGGCCGTCATATCCGGCAGACCAACCAGGCATTCCAGCCGCGCCTGATTAATGTTGATCCGCCCTTCAATCACCTCGGCATCGCGGATTGTGAATGCGTCAAACAGGATCGGCAGATTCTCCGATAAATCCGCGGGACTGCTGGTCCAGGGGCTCGATAAGGTCGTCGCTTCCGGAGCACCGTTGGTGATGATCTCGACTTCGACCTCCGCATCGATCAGATCGTAGAGAGAATAAAATTCGTACGTCGCGCCGCCGCTGAGGTCCATGCCGCCCCGCGTTGTCGGATCCTGCGACGATCCCCCTGCGATCGCTCCGGCCACATTCTGCGCCGCCTTCTGCAGCGCTTCGTCGGTCTCCGCGTCGCCGGTGGTGTTTTCATCGTTCTCGTCCGTAATCTTCTCGACGTTCGTCGATCCCTTCAGACGGTAGGCCACGATGAACCTGGCAATCTCCTCGCCGAATTCCTCCTCCAGTTCGTCGTACAGTTCGGTAAGCAACGACTGGTTGAGGTTGATCTTGGGAGATCCATCCTTTCGCAGATTGGACTCGCGGCTGTACACCGTGAGATACGCAGCCCAACCCGGATTGAGGACGCCATCCGCGTCGTCGACCGGCAGCGATCGCTCGCCGTCGTTTTCGTTGGTGTCGAGCAGCCCGTTGCGGTTCGCGTCTTCCCCAAACAACAACTCGGGGGTGACGCCGGCGACAAACAGGAGTTCATCGATCGATTCCAGCGGCCCGTTCTTGGCTTCATACGGCGGGGTAAGCGAGAGATAGAAGTCGGTCTCGACGCCGTTCGCGCGTGTGTCGTCGTCTGTGTCGATCCAGTCGAGAATGGCGTCGGCGATGCTTTCCGTCATGTTGGGCAGAGCCATGAGGATCTCGCGCGAACGTGTTTCATCAAGCCCCAGGCCCGGAATGGCGTTCGGGTTGATCCGTCCGGATTCGTCGATCAGCCCATAACGAATCTGGCGGCTTTGAGGATCTGATTCGACCGGCGCGACGAGCGAGACGCGACCGCGCGCTCGGTCGGCCGAACTGTCAATAAGCAGCACCTTGCTGAACTGACCCGGATTGTGAAACAGGTTTTCCGTCCCGCCCTCTTCCGGCGCCCCGAGCCAGGCGGCGGCCAACTCGACGCCCGAGTCGGCAAAGGCCCGCGCGGCCGCCGCACGGCCGAACCGCTCCATTGCGTCCACCTCGGCGATCATCAACTCGGAGAACGTATACGCGGACAGCGACAGGAGCACAATCACCACGAGCACGACGATCAGCACCGTACCGCGCCGCGGAGTGGCGGAAACTGCCAACGGCCGATCGTCACGGGACGAACAGCGATGACCCGTTCTTTGATTTCCAAACCGCAATTTGCAATTCCCCGTCATCTCACGGCACCTCGTCGCACATCACGCGATTAGTTCCCCACGTACGGCTCTGCGAGCGGCAACGCGACCACGTGCCGGTAGTACTTCGGCTGCACCGGCCGTTCCGTCGATGGATTACGGATTCGATCACTCAGGGATTGTGTTTCGAGACCGTCCTGACTTCTCCCTCGCGTGTCGACCCCCAGCGTGACTTCAATCGCCGCCGGGAGTCGTCCGTTAGTCACGGTATCCCAGCTTTCCGACCATTCAGCGCCGTCCCAGTACGCAAAGCTCAGCGATACGATCTCGGGGGCCAGAATTTGTGCGGCCGCGGCAAGCGTCTGCACATCACCGGTTTCTTCAGCGAACTTCACCGACAGCCGGTCACCTTCGAGCCGCGTGAGACCGCTGACAGTTCCGCGCCTTGGGGCGTTCAGCAGTGTCCCCTGATAGGCCATGTCGGCGACGACACCCGGCAGTCCGGCCGCACCGCGCACCGCCAGGAAATAACTGACCGCTGCCAGATCGCTGCGCCCGGACGATTCGGCGGCCGCGGTCGGCGACGCGACGATGACGCTGCGCGGAGGCCGGCTGACGTGCACCACAAGCGACTGTGCATCGCCATAAACGCCACTGCTGGCGCTGGCGAACGCCTCGTCCGTCGTCATCGTTTCCACTTCGGCCGATGGATCGTCCTCCTTGGCCGCCTCTCCGGAATCATCTGCAACCTTCGACTGCAGGGCGAACACCGCAGAGCGCACATCGGCGTCGATCTGCTGAAAGATCGCACGCACCAGCTGCGCTTCCTCCATCTGTTCCTGGCCGGCCGTCGTCAACCGGAACGAGAGATTGATGGCGCCATAAACCGCTGCCATCAACACAACGCTCAGGCCGAGTGCAACGAGCACTTCCAGCAGGGTGAAGCCTGGTTGAGGGTTGCGATTCCGGAGTTGAGAACGGCGTGCATCGCGTCGTTTCCTCGGTGATCGACGCACCATGCGAGTCGAGGACGTCAAGACTCTGACCGCTGACCACCGACTTCTGACTGCTGACTGCGTGCGCATCATTGGGCCTCCTCGGCCGCAGCCGCGGCATCGAGGAACAACTGCGGATCGCGGATCAATCGCGTCAGAGAGAAGTCGGCATCCGTCGTGCCATTGGCGCGAACGTGAGACACCTCGACGGTCAGTTGCAGCAAGTCGGGATGCGGTCCGTCGGTGATCGCCAGGCTCCAGCTCCACGAAGCGTCATCGGGAAACGTCTCCCCCTGCACGGCGTCCATCGCCTGAATGCCGGAGACGACCTCAGCCAGCTTGGTTTCACACCGCAGCACCGCTTCGCTCTGCAGTTGCCCTGTCGCCGACGCCGTTGTGCCGGTATCGACGATTTGTGCGATCGCGGCGAGGGCCCCCATGAAAATGGCCAGCGAAACAAGCACTTCAAACAACGTGATTCCCTGCCGATGCACTGCAAGACGTGCCCGACGCCCAGGCATGTCCCAAACTCCCGCAGGCCGGACGTGTCGCGGCCCGCGGGCCGAGGCGTGCAATCGTTGGGCGAACATCATGGCTTGGACCTCCGTTCCAGGGGATCCATCGCAACCGTTCCCGTAAGCGCCCGAATTGAGAACGCGATTGATCGCTGTGCGTCGTCCTCGATGCGAAACGTCGCATCGGTGGCCGTGCCATCCGAATAGAACAGGACCGCGGGCGCCCAGGCGGTTGCTTCGAGGTCCGAGGCGTCCGGCAGATTGGCGAACATTTCGCGCGGCAGACGTTCGACCGTGGCGGACGAGAACAAGCCGTCTTCCGGAGAGACGAACCGGCAGGTTTCCGCAATCTCTCCGCTCAGGACGGGATACTCGCTCTGTCCGGACGTCGTTGTCGACGCCGCGGTTGTCGAGTCGATGTTTTCAGGTGGATCGAACGGAATCACGACAAATCGCTTTCCGTTCGGTTCGTAGCGGAATTGATAGGTCAGCCCCGTGTCGATGGCCTTGATCCGGGTCCCCGCGGCAGCCGATTGCACCAGTTGGGCCGACTCACGAACCGCCTCATCGCCCATATAACGCACGACGGACGGCCACCCAATGCTGACGATCACCGCGAGGACGCTCAGCACCAACACCAGTTCCAGCAGCGTAAACGCGACGCGGCTGCGCGAGTCTTGTGCGAGGTTCGATCGGTTCGTCTTCATCGAGTGTCGCTCGGCGAACCCGGAAATTGGAAGTGTTGCCGCGCAGCCCATCACCCGAAACGTGAGCGAGGAGGCACCGGACGGCCTCACTCACGCTTCGGGTGATCCACGCACCGATTCTGCCAGACAGCGACGTTCACGCGGCCGATCGACGAACGTCCGACTAGCGATTCGTCAGAGCGGCCCAGTTGT
>JAHBXU010000478.1 GCA_019636315.1 Planctomycetaceae bacterium
TACGGGGTTTCCTGCGTTTATCCACACGCACGGGTGGATTCTCGCCGTCTGGATCGCCAGCTACATGGTGGTGCCGATCTGCGGGATGGGTCTGTTCGGCAAGCGGATCAATCAGGTGGCCCGCAAAGCAGGGGCCATTACGGTGCCGGACATTTTTCGTGCGCGCTACGAGAGCCGCATTTTCGGCCTGCTGACAACGGCACTGATTGTGTTTTTCATCGCGTTCAATCTGGTGGCCCAGTTCAAAGCAGGCAGCGTCATTCTGCAGACGCTGATTGCGGATGTGACGTTGTTTCAGGATGCGTCCGCGTGGATGTCCGCCAACATGCCGGATTGGAGCCTGCTGCGCAAACCCGACGGCGCCTTCGTCGACGGCGGCTACCTGGTGTGTCTCCTCACATTCGGCATCGCCGTCATCGTCTACACCACCTATGGTGGGTTTCATGCGGTTGTCTGGACGGACGTGATGCAGGGCGTGGTCATGCTGGCGGGCGTTCTGATTATGTTGCCGTTGGCATTGTCTCAGGTCGGCGGCCTCGATCGCGGCACGCGCGATCTGGCCCGGCAGACCACACTGCCGATTTCGGAGTTGACGGTGGCGCCATCAGAGGAGTCGCGCTCGAAGGGAGAGATTCCCGGCAAACGCTATCTCCATTGGGTCGATGCCATGTCGCATGAGCGCCGCGCGTTCCGCACGGGACAGACCACACCGGTCCCGCCGGGTGTTGAGAGCGTCAAGGTCCGAGCGTTTGTGGTGCCGGTTGAAGAGGTCAATGTCCCGGGATGGCGGCCGCCCGATGGGAGCGAGGTGTTGAGCGACGACGTCATCGGTCTTGGCCCGCGGACCCGTCATACGTTAGTCACCGGGCCGGGACACCATCCGGAGAACGCAAACGGGTTCCTCCCGTTCGGTGTCGCGATTTCATTTTTCTTCATGTGGGCGATCAGTGGCGCGGGGCAACCGCAGTACATGGTGCGGCTCATGGCGTTCAAGAACACGCAGACGTTGCGCCGGGCCATCATCACCGTGACGATCTACTACTCGTTGATCTACTTTCCGCTGGTGATCATTTTCTGCTGCTCGCGGATTCTCATCCCCGATGTGGAGGGACAAGCGGATACCATCATGCCGCGGATGGCCGTGTTCCTCACCGAGAATGCGGGCGTGGCGTGGCTGGCCGGGTTGTTGATCGCAGCACCGTTCGCCGCCGTGATGTCCACGGTGGATAGTTTCCTGCTGGTCGTCTCTTCGGCACTGGCCCGCGACATCTATCAGCAGAACATCAGTCCCAACGCCAGCGAGCGAACGATGAAATGGCTCAGCTATTTCGCGACGCTTGCGGTCGGGCTGGTGGCTCTCGTGGGCGCCGTGAATCCCCCGAACTTTCTGCAGGACATCATCGTTTACGTCGGCGGGGGTCTGGCAGCCTGCTTTCTGTTCCCTGTCGCCGCCATGCTTTATTGGCCACGGTCGAACAAATGGGGGTGCCTGGCCGGCATGCTGTGCGGTTTCGCAGCCCACCTGGCCATGCATGTGATCGGCTGGTACGTGTACGGCGAATTCACCACACCCTATCTGCTGTTCGGATTCTCTCCTGTGGTTGTGGGGCTCGGCGCGTCGTTCCTGTCCGTCATGATCGTGACGGTCATCACGCCGCCGCCGCCAGAACACCTTGTGCGCAAATATTTCTATCGCACGCCCTGATCGGAAATTCTGGTGAGTTGCCCTCCCCTGGGACATTACCAGGCTGTGTAATCGCAGGCAGGTGTCGCTGTATTTGGTGCGAATCGCAGTTCCCTTTGGGGCCGGTTCCGCATAGCCTACCGCTCGTCGAGCCACGCTCCACCGGATTTCCAAGCCTTCGTGGCGAAGCCGTTGGAACGGATGCAGCTTCTGCATGGATTTTGCCGCCACTGTCATGCATGACGACCCGCTTCATTCTCTGCCACCATTGTCGAAGGATCGCGCCTTCTGGGGCATGACGGCGACGCAGTTTCTGGGGGCCTTCAATGACAATCTATTTAAGCAGATGGTGCTGCTGATTTGTGTGGATTACGTGGCCGCGAACAGGCTGACGAGCGATCCCTACCAGACGACCGCCGGGGCGCTTTTTGCTCTGCCGTTTGTGCTGTTCTCCGGATTCGCCGGATGGTTGTCCGACCGCATCAGTAAGCGGCGGGTGATCGTACTGAGCAAGGTCGCGGAGATCGTCATCATGGCGGCCGGCATGCTGGCCTTCCTCATCGGAGAGTCCGGATCGAGCCAGTTGCTGACATTCCTGCTGATCGTGCTGTGCGTTATGGGATTGCAAAGTGCCTTCTTTGGTCCCTCCAAGTACGGCATCCTGCCGGAGATGTTCCGCAATCGTGACCTGCCAGCGGTCAACGGTGCGGTCCAGATGACGACCTTCCTGGCAATCATCTTTGGCACGGCGATCTGCGGGATCGGCAAGGAATGGCTCGAAGACAGCGGAACTGGACTCTGGGTGATCAGCTTGTGGTGTGTGGGCATTGCCGTAATCGGCACGTTGACGTCGCTGCTGGTGCGGCCGCTTCCGGCGGCGCGGCCCGATCTCCCTTTCACACCCAGTTGCCTTGCAATCGAAAAGCACACCTGGCGGATGCTCATTCAGGACCGGCCATTGATGACGGCGCTCCTGCTGTCGTCCTTGTTCTGGTTCGCGGGGGGGACGCTGACACCCGCGGTCAATGCATTCGGAAAAAATCAACTGATGCTGGGCGACTCGTCGACGAGCGCCCTGTTGGCGTGCATCGGTTTCGGGATCGCCATTGGTTGTCTGCTGGGGGGCAAGCTGAGCGGCGGACGCGTGAACTTTGGCGTCGCAAGAATCGGCGCGTGGGGGATGGTTGTGATGGCGTCCGGATTGGCGGCCGTGCCCTGGCTGACGAGTCCCGGCGGGGGGATGGCGGTGCGTGCCGCGGCCTTGCTGTTCGTGCTGCTCGGCGTGAGCGCGGGCCTGTTCGCGGTTCCGTTGCAGGTCTTCATGCAGACGCGGCCGCCGGCCGGTCAAAAGGGCAGGATGATCGGCGCCATGAATCTGATCAACTGGATCGGGATCCTGCTGGCCAACGGATTTTACTGGCTCTGCACCAGGGCGTTCACGGTGTCACAGATCTCCTGGACCTTCGCCGTCATTGGGGGCATGATGCTTCCGGTCGCCCTGCTGTATCGTCCGGCGGACGAAGAACTCACGTAGTGACGGGTGGAGAGGGTTCCGACGCTGTGGGACGATCGGATGCTGCGTCAACCGCATCGAACATCCGCTCCGGGTCGACGACGTCGACATCCGCGAGTGCGGCGAGTTGTTCCGCGGCGACTTCCGATCGGGCCGCGGCGAGTCTTTGCAGTCGGCTGCTGCGAAAGCGACGGTCGCTGAGAAAGAACCACGCCCCGAGCGCGACGATGCCGGCGATCACGACTGCGACGAATGCCCCCATGGCGGTCTTCAGAGAGTCGCCGTCTGTGGGGAGCGTCACCGGCCGTGGCAGCGGATGCAGCGTCTTCGCCAGCAAGAGCGGCGCGACATGCTGCCCCCCTTGGGAAGCATAGCCGTACCGCTTGAAAAAATACCCCACCACGCGGACCGGCGTCGGGGGATCAATTGTCTCGCCAATCGGGACGCCGTCGGGGACTTGGGTCAGGACAATCCGATAAGGATTTGTGCCCGAGTCGCGCGTGAAGAGCCAACCCTCATAAAGGGTATCGAAACCAGACTCGTCGTTTGCAGCGAGGGGAGTTAGGCGGCGAAGGTCGCCTTCGACCGAAAGCAACTCCCCACGATACTCCTGAGGGGCCTGCATGAGAACAGTAAACGCGACGTCGCTCCGCGCGCGGTTCGCTGCGGCGGCCTCCGGCAGCCTGTCGATTCGCGACAACATTTCATGGTAAGCGGCCGCTTCGCGACGTCGCAGGCCAAGCGTGTTGTCCTGAATCGTGGCTAAGAGTTCGGGCGCGAGGGTGAACGACAACACGTCATCGTCGGAGATATCGGCGGCTGGTAAGGCGTCGTTGTCGTCAGCGGCTGTTGCGCGAAATGTTCCAGGAGGGAGTCGCTCTCGTTGCTCCGGCGGGATCCGGAAGTCGATCGCATCGAGCGGTGGTGCTGCGATTTGATCGCGTGTCGTCGGAGGCACCAGCCAATACCAGGAACTGGGACGGGCCGACCATTTCACCGCGGCCAGGATGAAGC
>JAHBXU010000479.1 GCA_019636315.1 Planctomycetaceae bacterium
GCTTACCTCTATGGCGCAAATGGACGCCGACAGCACGGACACTCGCCATCGAGGCCTTTCACCACCGACTGAAACGCCGACGGTTGGGGGATGGTCATGATGGCCTTGAAGGCCAGTGGATCACGGTGAGCGTAATGCCGGTAGGTGATGCCGCCGACGGAATGCCCCAGGATCTCAATGGACGACTCCGGGAGGTGTTCGTCGTAGTAGGTCGCACAGGTCTTTCGCAGGTCCTTCAGATGCCAAGGTATCTTTGTACCGGTCTCGACATCCGTCTTGGCCATGATCCCCGCCAGGT
This sequence comes from Planctomycetaceae bacterium, assembly GCA_019636315.1. Classification (GTDB taxonomy): domain Bacteria; phylum Planctomycetota; class Planctomycetia; order Planctomycetales; family Planctomycetaceae; genus JAHBXU01. Next base: position 299 of record JAHBXU010000479.1, read on the forward strand.
CGCAGAGCTTTTGGAACCTCCGATTGGGGCGCCATCCGCCCCCGAAGAAGACCGCGTCGTTGGGACCTGGATCGTCCGGCATGATGGTCTTCAGGTGCGCATGAACGGCCCGATTCATTGGCCGGTAGAATGACTTGCCAGTCTTGACCCGGCGATAGAAGATCCAGCCCCAACGCGAGCGTGACTTGGAAAGACTGTCTGGTGACTGGGAATCCCAGGAGACGTGCCGCCACAAAATGGGCTCGTGGATGGGAGTGAATCTCCAGACAGTCCCGGTATCCAGACCATAGTTGAAGAACAAGACGAGAGCTGCGCGCCAATAGCGACCGATTGACCATGGACCGTCCCAGCCACGTGGCCGCTCCATGCTGTGGGTAGCGAAGTACAGTGCGTTCAGTTCGGACCTGGTGAGATAGTGCCGACCAGCGACCTCACGGTAGCGCCTGGGCTTGGGAAACCTTGGCAGCGACTCGATGAGATCCTGTTCCCACGCCCATGACATCACTGCCCGCAGGTTGGCTCGTGACTTGTTGGTCGTCCGTCCTGGGTTGGTTCCTTCTTCCAAGACGGCCTGTTCGTGAACCCAATCCAGGAACTCGCGAATCTCCTTCCTCGTCAGCTTCTCGATGGGACCACCTCCGTCCCATCGCTTCCACTTCCGGACTGTGGCAAGGTGTTCATCGCGGGTCCCGCGCGTGAGTCCCTTGGCTCGCACGTAGCTTTCAACGGCAGTCTCAAGGCTGGTCAGCATCGGAGCGACTCCAGACCCGTCGGTCTTTGCTCCCATGCTCACTCCTCTCCGCCGGCGGCATCAGTTTGCCTCCTGCCCGACATCCCTTCAGCATGTGGGATTGAAAGGGCGGTCCATCATACGTGAAATCTGGTCTGCAGCAGCATTCAAGACAGCCGTATGTGAGTTCTGAAGGATTGACCGTAAGACCGATTGTTCGGTCGGCGATGGCGCGCTGCCATGCTCGACTCAATGGTCGTCATCTGGTTGGTCGGAGTGAAACTATGAAGGAAGCCTCCGTCAATTGGGAGTGGTATCGTGAAGGGTATCATTTCAGTTTCACGAATCTCAATTTTGGGAGGCCATCATGTTCTACGTGGGATTGGACATTCATGTGAAGTGGATCACGGTGTGCGTGCTCGATGGCGATGGGAAGTTGCATCAGCGATCTCAGTTTCGTCAGGTCGATCAGTTGGTGAACTACCTCGAACGCCTGCCGCGGTTCGAGGCCTGCTTCGAAGCCAGTTGCAGTTACGGCTGGTGCTACGAGCTGCTCCAGCCGCTGGCCTCGCGAGTGGTGGTCGCTCATCCGGGATTGCTCCGGCTGATTTTCCGGTCCAAGCAAAAGAACGATCGCGCCGATGCCGAGAAGCTCGCCAAGCTGCTGTATCTGGGAGAGGTGCCGACTGTCCATATCCCGACCGCCGACGTGCGGGCCTGGCGGGAGCTGATTACCTTTCGCAGGAAACTCATCGAGAAGCGGACGAAAGCCAAAAACGGCATTCGTGCCTTGCTACGGTCGCTGGGCATCCAGGCTCCCCAGCATCCGGGTCTGTGGACGAAGCAGGGTCTGAGATGGCTTCAACAACTCTCGTTCCAGCACGCCCTTCCATGCGTGGCTCGATGCGTCGACGAACTGGGCAAACTGCCGCACTGCGGGTAGCGACCGCCGCGATCGTCGTGCTGGCGCTCATTGGCGTGATCGCCATGCTGACACAGACGGGCTCGTCGCACGCGTTTGCTCAGGTCGCCGGGCGGGTGAACGCGACCAGAACGCTGCGAGCTGTCGTTGTCGACCCGCGCGAGGGGGGAACTCTGCTCGTTTCCGGTACACGGACCCGATTCGAGGGAGTCCACACTGTTATCATTTCCGATTCGGCCATCCTCCAGGAGGTGATGCTCGACGGGAAAGTCCAGCTGGCCTATCGAATTCCGCATCGGGGAGTTAGCCGGGCGTTCGACTTCTACGGTGTCTTTCGCGCGCTGGCCGCTGCCGCATCATCACCGATCGAAGACCAAGTCGACAAAGGTGGCCGACGTTTGTTCGGTTTGCGGGGGCACGCCGAGTTGAAGATCGGCCCCGAGACGACCTGGAAGGTCGACGCGAAGGTGTGGAGTGATCCTGCGACGAAGCTGCCTGTCCGGCTGGAGATTCGTTCTGCCGACGCCGACGGGCGCGAATTCGTGACGTTAATTGACGAGATCGAGTTCGATGTTGCGCTCAATGATGCGCTGTTTGACATGACGATCCCGCCGGGCTTCACGGTTGTCGGATTGTCTGCTGACCAGCTCAAATCCGGGTCGAGCGAGGAGGAAGTGTCGAAGTTGACGATAGTTCCTGGCGATGGCATCGGGCCGGTGAAGTTCGGCATGTCTCGCGAGCAGATCGTCGCCCTTCTCGGCGATCCGGAGTTTACGTTGCACGAAAGCTATCTCTGTTATCCGTCGAAGGGTCTGCAACTGGTGCTCGCGGGCCGCGAGCCCGACATGCTCGGAATGATCATCGTGAACCCGTCTGACGCAGCCTCCCTCACACGGAATGACTTCCACGGCCGGACCGACAAGGGGATCAGGATGGGCTCCAGCAAGCAGGAAGTGCGGGATGCCTACGGCGAACCTGACGCACCGTTGCCGAGCGACCGAGGAAGCAGGGCAGACGTCTTCCGCTACGAAAAGCTCGGAGTGATGTTCGTATTCCTCGATAGCAAGGTCCAGCAGATCATTCTCAATCGGTGAGACTGGCGACACTGATGGGGTGCAATCTGTTGCAACAGAGTGAACAAGTGCGGGCGGGCAATGGTGCGCGTCGGACACATCGACCGAGGTGTCGAACGCGCTACATGAAGCGTGCCTCGGCGTTCACTGTCCAACAGATACGTCGATTGGTGAACTCCAACAGGCAGGCAGGCCTTGCCTCCCTTCCCCAATCGCGCGCCTCTGGTCGATCCGCAGGGTCAATGAAACGTCACGCATCGGAAGAGTCGTCTAACCCACAACTCGCAACGTCGGTCGCCTCTCCCTCACCGGCGCGGGCTTGGTCGTCGTGGCCTGTTTCGACTTCTCGTCGCCAGTTTGCATTGATTCCCCGCTGGCCGTTCCGTCTTCGCCGGCCCCTGAGAACAGCCACCGCCGAACGGTTTCGACCACGGCCCGCAACCGCTCATCGCTGATCCGCTCGCGGTACACTCCGCCAATCGTTCCGTCAGCATGCCCCATCACGTGAGCCGTTGCAATGGGGTCGCCCGCTTCATCGGCCACTGTCTGAAACGTGTGCCTCAACCAGTAGAAGCCCGTGCGAGGGCGGTATATGCCGCATCGTTTCAGTAGTTTGCGAAACTCCAGTACGACGGAATCGGTTCGCGTTCCGTCCGGTTTGACCGACACCCACGGGTTACCGTGCACGGTCAGGAATGCCTGATCCGCGAACTCAGGTGATGCCGGTTGCGGCAGAACGTCCAATGCCTCACGCAACGCTGCCGCAGTTGCGTCCCACAACGGGACACGGCGATCGACACCCGTCTTTGGGCGAGGGAAGTCGATGACGCCGGCCTCTAAGTCGATCGCTGATACCTGCAACGATGCGACGTCCGTATTGCCGAACCCTCCGTTGATGCCGAGCAAAATCATCGTCTTCATGATTGGCTTGGCCGAATCGACCATCAGGCGAATCTCAGTAGGGTGGAATAGTTTCTTTCCGGCTGCCGCCTTCGCTTCCCTCGCGGCTCGCTTGCCAGCAGTCCGGAAGTCTGGCCCGAACCGGGGCATTGTTTCTATCAACTCAGATTCGAAAGCCCAGCGAATAATTGAGCGAGTTACCGCGACAGTCTTGGAAAGCCGGCTGGGCGCGTACTTTGTGCCCATCGCTCTGCGGAAGCCGGCGAAGTCCTGCGGGCGAAGCTGCT
>JAHBXU010000048.1 GCA_019636315.1 Planctomycetaceae bacterium
GCCTTGGCGCTCCCGATGGCGGAGGATCCCGACCTGCGGCCCACCGGTGGGTTCTCGATGCGGGGTCACTCCGTCGGCGGCTTCGGTTCCGTCACCACCAACAAGGTCATCGCCACCATCGGCGGACAGGTGTTCGGCAAGGACGTGCAGGCGTACCCCAAGTACGGCTCGGAAAAGAAGGGCCTGCCGACGACGTATTATCTCACCATCGCCGACTCGCACATCTACACGCACAGCGAGCTGGAATACGTGGACCTCGTTGTGCTGAACGACACGACGGCTCTGCAGAGCGGCAATCCGCTCAAGGGACTCGTGGAAGGGGGCGCCATTTTCATGCAGAGCCCCTTCACTGATGCGGCCGACGTTTGGCAGCGGATTCCCGCTCATCACAAGAAGACGATCCGCGACAAGCACCTTCGCGTCTGGTTCGTCGACATGGTCAAGATCGCGCGTGAGATCGCCTCCGAGCCCGACCTGCAGATGCGAATGCAGGGCATCGTGCTCCTGGGCGGCTTCCTGCGGCTCACACCCTACGCCCGCGAGCTCTCCATGTCCGACGAACAAGTCTACGCCGGCGTTGAAGCCGCGCTGCGGAAGTACTTCGGCAAACGAGGCGAACACGTCGTCCAGGACAACGTCAATTGCGTCAAACGGGGCTACAGCGAGATGCAGGAGATCCCGCCGGCGATAATTGACCCGGAGAACGGACGGGGTCACTCGTCTGAACGCCCGCAATGAACGGGAACACAACTCGGAAAATCATTCCTCTGGCTGAAGAGGAAGCACGAAAACGCAGGACGCAAGAACTCACGCTGACGGCACAATAAGACGCTCTAACTGAAAAGGAAGGACCGGAAACATGGCGACCACCGAACTGCTCCCTTCCATGAACGAAGCCAGCGAGCACGACCCGTTTAATAACAACTCCTATGGCACGCTCTGTGACGCGCCGTATGCGCAGGTCTCACTCCCCATCCTCGACGTCTTCGACTTCAACGAGCGCGTGATCCGCGGCTACGAAGAGGGGGACGGCGAAGCCCAACTGCCGGCCGACGTTCCCCTCGCTCGCTCTCTCGTCCCGGCGGGAACCGCCACGCTGCGCGACTTCAGCTATATTGCACCGGAAATTCCGCAGTACATCCCCGAGAACTGCACCGGCTGCATGGACTGCGTCACGCAATGCCCGGACACGGCCATCCTCGGCAAAGTCCTCGCCGAATCCACGCTCAACGACAAGCTGCAGTCAATCGCCGACGAGGGCGATCGGGCCATGTTCGAGCATCAGTGGTCCCGCACGCGCAAGTATTACGAAGGCCCGCAAAAGAAAGGCAAGGAAGGGGGCCGCTTCGCCATCATCATTGATCCGTCCAAGTGCAAAGGCTGTGCGGAGTGCGTCACCGTCTGCGACGACCTGGCCCTCCAGATGATCCCTAAGTCGGAAGAGCAGATCACGAACATCCGCAAGAGCCACCGGTTCTTCAAGAACTTCGGCCCCAGCGACGAGCAGTACATCAACGACAACCTGCTCATCGACCTGATGCTCAAGGAACGGGCCCACATTTACGTCGGCGGGGCCGGCTCGTGTGCGGGGTGCGGCGAGGGGACGGCGCTCCGCATGCTCTGCTCCGCCACCGGCGCCAAGTATGGCGACCGCTGGGGCATTGTGGCCGCCACCGGATGCAATACGGTCTACACGTCGACCTACCCCTACAACCCGTACATGGTCCCCTGGACCAACTCGCTCTTTGAGAATGCTCCGGCCGACGCGATGGGGGTCCGCATGCGGTGGGACCAGATCGGCTGGCGCGACAAGCCGCTGTGGTGCATCGGCGGCGACGGCGCCATGTTCGATATCGGCTTCCAGTCGCTCTCCCGCATGCTGGCGTCGGGGATGAACATCAACGTGTTCGTCCTTGATACACAGGTCTATTCCAATACCGGCGGGCAAGCCTCGACCAGCACATTCACCGGACAGAACACCAAGATGAGCGTGCACGGCAAGGCCTTCGGCGGCAAACAGGAACGCCGCAAGGAGATCGCTCAGATTGCCATGATGCACCCCCACGTATTCGTCGCCCAGACGACCTGCGCCCACACCAACCACTTCTATAAGGCGGTGCTCGACGCGCTGGAGTTCGACGGACCGTCCGTCATCACCTGCTATACGACCTGCCAGCCCGAGCACGGCGTGGCCGACAACATGGCCTCCGAGCAGGCGAGGCTCGCCGTCGACACCCGCGCCTTCCCCCTGCTCATCCACGATCCCCGCAAAGGGGACCGCATCAAGGACCGCCTCTCGCTGCAGGGCAATCCGTCCATAAAAGAAGACTGGTTCAAGAACCCCAGGACGGGTGAGCAAGTCGACTTCCTCGACTTCGCCCGGAGTGAAGGCCGCTTCGCCAAACACTTCGACAAAGACGGCAACCCGTCAGAAACGCTCCTCTACGCCAAAGAAGACCGCCTTAAAAACTGGCACATCCTCCAGGAACTCGCAGGATTGCGATAGTCGCAGCCGCATCGACACACCCGCCAACAACTCCATACCGCTTAGCCGTACATTTCACATGTGCGGCGAGTTTCGGGTAAACTCAAGCAGCGGCTCCGGAACTGCTGGCGGTAAGCGCGGCCCTGAATGGCCTGTTTGAATAAACGGCGATCGATGAAGTACCACTTTGTTTCCAGGCCAAGCGACTATTGGGCATTGTGTGCTGCATTCATTGCTGGCAGCCGTGGAGCACTGAGCGCACTGCTCATCATCTACGGTTGTGTCTATGGAGTCACGGTGGCGTTGTTGCTTGTGGGCCTCGAAACGACTTGGTTGCAGGCACTTTCCGCAAGTGCTGTGCTGCTAGCCATAGGTGCGCTAGTTGCGTGGTACGTCATACGTACCATCATGTTGACGATCATGCGGCAGCACGGCGCAGAGAACATTGAACATGAATTGCAGATATTCGATGATCGCTTCTGCGATATGACGATCGGAGCCTCCCTCGAGTGTCCGTGGCACATGATTGCCCGGCTGCACATAACGCGTCGTTTCGTATTTATCTTCCTGAAGGATTGCTCCGGATATGTATGGCCGCTTGAGCGAGTGACGCCGTCAGGGATTGAACGCGACGTCAGTGAGCGATACGCTGCGTTCCTTAAAACACGCCCATGATCTGCCTTCAACTCCGTAGTGTCCATTATGCAACTGGGTGGCTGGGGCGTGGAGGACGCGATTGCTGTCAGAAGGGTGATGTGTGAGTGGAACGCGGGGGAGTCAATGGCGATTCCACGGCCCCAGTCCAGGGCAGGTCGATGGGGTCCATGATCGTGCTGGGGCCGTGGCGGCGGGAACTCAGGGAAGGCGGATGAGCGCCTCAGCCAGCCGCCCGCTCCAACCTCAGTCACCCGCTGATCAATCCGGGCCACCCGTCGGCCCGACTCCGCGACAACCCGAATAATCGATTCGTTGGCAACGGACGTGGCTTCATCTGGCTTGACAAGGGGCGTTTGTCGAAAGTCGGCCTTCGTGCAGAACCGAGCCAGATACGGAAGGCCTCCACAATGTTGGATTGCCGCGGTGATCGTCCAGGGAGGGACGATGTGATGAAGCGCGCGATTGCTGTCCCTTGTCGTTCGCTGGCGCCCGTTATCTTGCGTGCTTTATTGTTGGCCGGGTTGGCCTTGGGATCGCTGCCCGGACTGAGCCTGGCGCAAGAGACGACGCGGCCCTGGGCGGAACTCTTCAACGGGACTGCCGAGCGATCGGTCCCGCGCGGCAACGGTGACGAGCATCTGGAGACGGACCGCGACTCCTTCACGCCGGCAACCACGCTCGTCGGCCGTGGCCGCACCATGCTCGAAACGTCCTACTCATTCATCGATAATCGCCGAGCAGCCGACACGCACAGCTTTCCGGAACTGCTTGTCCGGCATGGTGTAACCGATTGGCTCGAATTGCGGTTGGGAGCCAATTACGAAGTGGGCGGAGGCGGGGAGACATCCGGGTCGGAGATCGGAGCGTCGGACGAATCGGCCCATCGTGAAGAAGAGTCGAATGTGCTCTACGGTTTCAAGATCGCCGTGACCGAACAGGACGAATGGCTGCCCCGATCGGCATTGATTGTGCACGCCATAACGCCGACTTCAGGTGCGAGTACGGCGACACAGGTCGTGACGGGCTATGTGGCCGGCTGGACGCTGCCCAACGGCTGGGATCTCGATACGTCGCTGCGGTACGTCGCCGGCAACGAGGATGGCGACCACTTCAATCAGTGGGCGCCGTCGGTCGTCCTGAAGATGCCTGCGGGCGAATGCTATAATGTGCACGTCGAATACTTCGGCATCTTCGCGGACAACGCGGCCGACAATCGCAGTCCGCAGTACATCAGCCCCGGCATCCATTACTTGATCTCGCCCGACCTTGAGATCGGCGTTCGCGTGGGCTGGGGCCTGAACAACGATGCAGCCGCCTTCTTCTCGAACGTCGGTTTGGGCGTCCGCTTCTGATCGTCGTGCGTGATCCCGGGGTCACACTTTCGCCCCCGCAAGGCAGGCCCTGGGGGCTCATCTCGTGACTGACGCCAGGTCGCTTTTTCTGGTAAATTGTTGCTCCAGTCAGACCGTTCGTTTCTCTTACGAACCAACAAAGGACGCCGCCGCCATGCCAGATCAGCATCAAGCCAAGTATGTGCCGGCCGGATCCGGGCCGATGTATTGGGGGCCGGGAGACCGGGTCACGTTTCTCGTCACGGGGGCGGAGTCACAAGGCGGTTGCTTTATTGTGGAGGGAATGGTTCCGCCGGGAGGAGGCCCGCCGCCGCACGTTCATCATCATGAGGACGAGTCCTTCTACATTCTGGAGGGAACCGCCCTCTTCCAGGCGGGAGGGGAGACGATTCAAGCCAAGCCGGGGGATTTCGTTCACATCCCGCGGGGGACGGTGCATTCGTTGACGAACAACGGAGACGGTCCGGCACGGGCACTGGTCATCATTTCGCCCGCAGGCCCGACGGGAATGCAGCAGTTCTTTGAAGAATCCTTTACTCCCACAACCGACCCCGCCGCCACTCCTCCGCCAATCAGCGAAGCGCTTGTCCAACGCATGATGGCCGCCGGGGCGAGAAACGGCGTTGAGTTTATCGTGTCTCAATGACGTTCAGGCCGTGATCGATGTTGTGGATCGATCGGCTGGACAGGGGCGGGATCGACGGGACGCCTGTACTGTGGAGTGCGTGATGAGCCGCCTGCTACGGGGTTTCGATACAGCCCGGCGGGATGCGGCGATCGATGCGTGGATGGAGGCGCAATCTGCCGAACTGGGCGCCATAGCGCGGCACTGGTTCGATGTGATGCGCGCGTGCGGCGGCGATGTCCGCGAACTGATGCACGATGGTCATCCCACGGTGTGCGTGGCGGACGCGGCCTTTGCGTATGTCAACGTATTCCGAGCACATGTCAACGTCGGCTTCTTTCGCGGCGCCGAGATCGACGATCCCCGGCACTTATTGGAAGGCACCGGGAAATTCATGCGACATGTGAAACTCCGCCCCGGGGAATTCGTCGATGACATCGCACTCAAGTCGCTGATCGAAGCCGCATACGCCGACATCACACGGCGGCTCCTTGCGGAGTAATTCGTATCGCCGCACCCGCCTGAGCCGCGGGGGCCTGCCCCGCGATCAATCGCGGGACCTCAATCGATGCCGGTCCCTCGGCGCCGCAGCGCAGGCCCGTTTGCTAACGGGCGTCATGACCGTCGAAGTTCGAGCCGCGGGCCGCGGCGTCGGGCATGGATTCCGCCGGAGAGATCGAGCGAGGAGGCCGCGTCTGAAGAGAGGGCCAATCGGGCCAGTCGGTCCCAGTCGTCGAACCCCATCCGTTGGCGCGGCCAGTCTTGTTCCGTCCACAGTCGGCGCATGGCTTCGCGGACAAGGTGGGCATGCGATCCTGCGAGAAACGTGCAGTCGACCAGGGCCCACTGCGGATCGCGTTCGATCAGGCACGACTGCAGCAGTTGGCCGGCGAGGTTGGCGACAATCTCCTGGACGTCGTCAACCTGACGTCCGAGTCGCATGAGAGCGTCGGACACGAGTGGGTTGAAGTCGCGCCGTAACAGTGGAAGCAGCGTGTGCCGCAGGCGGTTGCGGGTGAACCACGGGTCGTCATTGGACGGGTCCTGGCGATAGTCCTGCCCCAGGACATCGAGATACATCAAGACATCGGCCCGCGCCACGTTGCGCAGGGGGTGGATGAGTGTGAGTTGCGGCGTGAGCGCCCTTGTCTCCGGAATGCCCCGCAATCCGGCCAAGCCGGTGCCGCGGATCAGATGGTGCAGAATGGTCTCGACTTGATCGTCCGCCGTATGGGCGACAGCGAGATGCGAACAATGGTGTTCCGCCGCAGCCCGGCGGAGGAACTCGTACCGCGCTTGGCGTGCGGTCTCTTCGAGACCGCGGCCTCGTTCCGCGGCGAGGCATCGGACGTCGACCCGCTCGTGCTCGTGCGGAAGTCCGAGTTCATCTGCCAGATCGCACACCCAGGCAGCGTCTGTGGGAGAGTCGTCCCGCAAGCCGTGGTCGAGATGGGCTACCCGGATATCGAGCGTGAGTTCCTGGCGGCAGGCACGAACGGCCCGCAGCAGCGCGACGCTATCGGCGCCCCCGGAAACAGCGACCAGCAATCGCGTTCCGCAAACGCCCTGCCGCTTGCACCAGTCCGCGACGAAGCGCGGGAGGTCGAACGTCGGTCTGGACAATTCCTCGGCCGATGACATCAGAATGGAAGTCGGCACCTGAAAGAAAGGGGAGCGATACTCCTGCTGGCTCTGTTGACCACCCCCGGGCTGTTGGCCGTTGCAGGATCGTGTCCACCGCATCGTATTCCTCGTCCGCGCGAGGAGCCAGCCGTCTTCGCCTCGGGATGTGCGCGGCGGCGCTCCTCAGGGCGAGAGGGAAGCTGCGTGTTTGACGTGCTCGTGGAGCAGGGCCCCCCGTTCATCGTGGAAACGGAACGTCAGCGTCGCTGATTGCTCCGCATTGGCCGGGACGGATTCGATGAGTAAGAACCCGCCGGATGGCGTGTCCTGTGTATAGGGCTGTTTGATCAGTGCGTCCGGGTCGGTGGAGAGCGGGTCGCCGGGGAGTCGCCCAAGCCGCGCGTTGGCGTCGACGAGCGCACCGGAGGAAAATTCCTCGATGCCGGCCGGATGGATTGAGTGGTACTGCCAGTGGCGGTCGCCGCACACGAGGTAGACGTTCCGCTGCGCGAGTCCGGTCTCGTTGAGCCAGGCGAAGAATTCGTCCCGCTCGTGCTGGAAACCGCCGCCATTTGTGTGATTGTCGGTTTTCCGTTTATCGTCCGGACCGATCATCGGTGTCGGCGAGATCAATAGCTTAAACGTGGCGTCGCTCGCCAGCAGCGTTTGCATCAACCATGCTTTCTGCTCAGCGCCCCAGATCGACTTGCCGGGACCGTCCGGCGTGCCATTGGGACTGCGGTGGAGCCGGTTCTCCGGGAACCACACCTGGAGATCGCGACTCACGCGATGCGTGCGATACGTCTTTCCATCGGGCTCATCCATCGCAACCACCGGCATCTGCTCGTGCATGACTTTGTGTCCGAGCGCGGGCGACGGTTCATAATCTCCCGCGTTATCGCAGTCGTCGATGCGGTAGTCGTGGTCGTCCACCATCCAGTAGGTGGGAACGATCGCGAACATGTCGCGATAGCGGGGCTGCACAAACTGTTCATGCCATCGCTGCCGCATCTGTTCGAGCGTCGTCGCGCGGCCCTGCTTGGGAGAGTCGTAATAGACATTGTCGCCCGTTCCGACAAAGAAGTCCGGAGCGAGCCGACGAATCGTTTCGACTGCGGGATAACCAAGGTGTTTGTCCGGACCGGTGTATGGTCCCGGTCCGTCGCCCCGCGTGTTGGGCTGCTCGCCGTGGAACAGACGGTAGTTCATTCCGGTGACGACAACGAATCGAGTCGCCCGCTCATTTTCCGCGCCGGCGAGTGTGCAGAACGTTGCCGTTGGACCGGGCCGCAGCGACGCCGCATCGGGACCAATCTGCGTTCTGATGATGTAATTGACGCCCGGAGAGAGATCGGTGAAGCGGGCGCGCGCGATGAAGTCGTGTGTTGGGAGAGCGTCGACACTGACCTGCGAGACTGACAGCGGCACCCCGTCTGCGGGCTCGATCACGAACTGGACGACGCCCTCTGTTCCTGGCACGTCGCCGTCGGTAAGGCGATCGTCTTTCGTCAACCGCACCTGGACCAGCGCGCTGGTCGACGTCACTTCCCCAACCATGATGCCCTGACCCGCCGTCATGCGCGGTCGGTCGAATCCCGTGCGGACGGCTCCGTCGTGCGCAATCAGGGGCTGCGGATCGTCGACCAGACCAAGTGGGCGGCAGCCGGGACCGATGCCGTCCATCCCGAGATCCACATCCATTTCCAGTGCCAACTGGCGGAGTCGCGCGACGACCTCTGGATGCGCGGCGGAAACATCGTGTGCTTCGGCGATGTCCTCGTCGAGGTTGTAAAGTTCGCCATTTTCGAGATGGAGCTTCCACGGCCCGTTTCTGACAGCGCGAAGCTTCAATCCACCGAAGAAGTAGAACGTCTCGTGAGGCGACTGTGCGGCAGCGGCGCCGGTGAGAAGCGGCCAGATGTTGCCGCCATCGATTGTCCGGTCACCGGGAATTGATCCTCCGGCCAGACTCACGAACGTCGGCAGGATGTCGAGCATGCCGCACACGGCGTCGGTCGTTGTGCCAGCCGGGATGTGGCCCGGCCGCCAGGCGATCGTTGGAACGCGCATGCCCCCTTCAAACGAGCTTCCCTTCGCGCCTCGCAGTGGTGCGTTCACAGCGCCGTGCCGCGCGGCTCCACCATTGTCCGAAGTGAAGATGACGAGCGTTCTCTCTTCGAGTCCGAGCTGGCGCACCGTGTTGAGAATCTGCCCCACACTCCAGTCGACTTCTTCGACCCAGTCGCCGAACAGGCCGTTGCTCGACGTTCCATGAAATGCCTTCCCCGGATAGAGCGGGAAATGCACGGCCGAATGCGGGAGATAAAGGAAGAACGGGTCGTCCTGGTGCCGCCACAGAAAGGCGATCGCCTCTTGTGTGTATCGCTCGACGAGCGACTGTTGATCGTCGGGGAGCACACGCTGCAGGACGGTCTCGTTGCGCATCAGCGGCAGCGGCGGTTGGCCGGCGCCGCGTCCTGTCGCGTCGGGAATCGGTTGGCCGAGGTTGCTTTTGATACCGTCGGCCGCCGGTCCCATGTCGTTGGAATAGGGAAGTCCAAAGAACTCGTCGAACCCCTGCCGCGTCGGCAGAAACATCGGCTGATCTCCCAGATGCCACTTGCCGATGATGCCCGTCGCATACCCCTGTGCCTTGAGCAACTCTGCGACGGTCACTTCGTCCGGATGCAGTCCCTCTGCATTCGCGGGGAAGAGCACACCCGGGATGCTGAGCACGCGCTTGGGATAGCACCCGGTCATGAGCGACGCCCGCGACGGGGAGCAGACGGGAGCCGCATAGAAGCAGGTCAGTTTGCGCCCCTCCGCCGCCATCTGGTCGAGCTGGGGCGTCCGGTTGAGCGTCGATCCGAACGGACCGATGTCCCCGTAACCGAGGTCGTCAATATTGATGAAGATGAAGTTGGGACGATCCGCCGCAGCCCGCAGCCGAGGGGGACTGAACATCACCGCGATGAGGCATCCGATCGCCGTGAAGTACCGTGCCCGGGAACTGCTCAATCGCCTGCGAAACATGCCTGCGTCCTGCTTCATGGGTTTCCTCTTGAGGACGTGACGGTCGATGCCACGATAATCGAACGAAGTTCCTGTCCCCTGACGCGTCAGTGAGGGAGCTCGATGATGTTCTTCGCGAACGCTTCGGGTGACGACTGTGCGGCGCCGCAACGAAAATTGCCGCAACGTTCATCCACTGCATCACCCCCGTCGCACGGATGGCAAGTGCTGTCTGCTCCGCGTCAAATGTTCGACAGATGCTGCCGGAACAGAAAGAACACCGCGCCGAGCAGACACAGCCCGGCCCACAGGTAATCGAGCGTCAACCGCTCCTTCATGTAGAAAACTGCGAACGGGACGAACACCGACAGCGTAATCACCTCCTGAAGGACTTTAAGCTGCCCGACAGACATCACCCGATGCCCGATCCGATTGCCGGGAACCTGCAGCAGGTATTCAAACAGGGCGATGCCCCAACTGATGAGCGCGGCAATGATCCAGGGTCGATGGGACAGTTCTTTGAGATGCGAGTACCAGGCAAAGCTCATGAAGATGTTGCTGCACGTCAACAGGAGCAGCGTTTGCAGATAGGGAGACATCGGCCTCAACATTCGCAGGGGAGAGGGGCGCTCATCGTGGCCGGGCCCCGTTCGGCTCCTTCCGGGTGATCAACGTTCGACCAACTTCTCTCGGACGAACGAACGGGCGCGGTCCGTCACGGCCGGACCGGCGCCGGCGACATTGTGTTTGCCGTCCTCGATGATCACCAACTCCGTCTCCACCCCCATGCTTTTGAGCCGGTCGTGAAGACCACTGGCGTGATCCAGCGGGACGACGTCGTCCTGATCGCCGTGCACCTGCAGGACAGGTGGATCGTCATCGCTGGCGAAGGTGATTGGCGAGACGTCCCGCTTCGCCTGAGCGTCCATTTCTCCGGCGGGCGTGCCCGCTTCGTACCCGAGAAGAAACCGGTATGCCGGGTGCTTGTGGTCCAGCTTATCGAGCAGCGACCAGTCGGTCGGACCGGCGAAGCTCACCGCGCAGGCGACGCGCGACGAATTGCGTTCGACCGGATCGTCCGATCCCGCGTCGGCGGCATCGTCATGCAGGGCGACCCAGAGCGAGAGATGGCCCCCGGCCGATCCTCCCGTCACACCGATCCGGTCGGGATCGATCTTCCAGTCGGCCGCGTGTTGTCGCACAAACTGAACCGCACGCAGACAGTCGTTGACCTGGGCCGGATGCGGGGCGACATCGGAAAAGCGGTACTCGACCGAGACGACCGAATACAACCCCTCGCGGACGCCGTCCAGAAGCCATTGCGGCACGCTGTTTTTAGATCCGCCCCGCCAGCCGCCGCCATGAAAAAAGAGCATCGCGGGCGCCGGCTGATCGGTCTCTGCAAGATAGACGTCCAGCTTCTGTGATTTGTGATCGTCATCGTACGCGACGTCCGCATGCGTCGGAGGCGTCGATCGCTCTTCAGCCGCAATGGGCACAACCGCCGCAGCGAAGCAGATTGTGGCCAGCAATCCGAGAAAGGCTTGATGTTTCTGATCGGTCATCACGCGGCGGTCCCGTCTTCGAGGCGAGAAGCAATTGGTCCATGTGAGATAGGAGCAACTCCATGTCACCAGAAGATACCTCTGCCATCCCCCGCCGGGCAAGTTGAGCGAGTCCGGCGGGAAAGGGGTGCGAGCACCGAAAACAGGGGATGCACACGACCCGGCTCTGTACTCCCTCACCCCCATGCGTCCCTGGTCTCGGTCTGTTATCATCGAAATCGCCAACTCCACGTTCCGGGAGCATGAAGGATGATTTACCGACTGCTGGTCGCCCTGTTGCTGTTGGGGATTTCGGGCAGTTCCTTTGCGCAGATCGACTGGAGCGGTCGAAGACGTGGAGGAGGGCGATCGCGGGACTTCAACAGCATTCAGTTCGACCGCCGGGGTGTTCCGAACTGGGACGAGGACGCAGAGTTTCCGCACGACGTCTTCACGTTTGTGCGGCTGCGATACGACTCCTATCGCCGCGGCTGGGGCTGGAGCACCGACTATCCGGACAGCGATCTCAACCTTTCGTTCCGTCTCCAGCAACTGACATCGCTGAAGGTGAACCCCAATCCGGAGATCGTCGACTTGTCGGACCCGCGCCTTTTTGACTATCCGATGATCTATATCATCGAGCCGGGGCATGGGATCGGACTGACGGAAGAGAATGTCGTCACGCTGCGGCGGTACATCGATAACGGCGGATTCATCTTTGTGGACGACTTCTGGGGCGAGGCGGAATGGCAAGGCTTTTTCCAGGACATCAGCCGCGTGTTTCCGGGGCGCGAGCCGGTCGAGCTACCGCTGGAGCATCCGATTTTTCACATCGTTTATGATCTGACCGAAAAACCGCAGATCCCGTCGATCCACACGTTCTATTCCGGTCGCACCTTCGAACGCTGGGACGCACAGACGCCCCACTATCGGGCATACTTCGACGATGACGGCGGCTTGCAGATGATCATTTGTCACAACACG
>JAHBXU010000480.1 GCA_019636315.1 Planctomycetaceae bacterium
GTGAGGACGTGACCGGTAATATACGATGCATCGTCGCTGGCGAGGAACAGGACCGCAGCCGCGATATCTTCCGGCTGGCCCAGTCGCCGGACAGGGATGCGTTTCTTGATTTCGCCTTCCGCCGCGTTTCGGATCGCCTCCGTCATGTCCGTCGCGATGAATCCCGGAGCGACGGCATTCACGGTAATGTTGCGGCGTCCAATTTCCGCTGCCAGGCAGCGGGTCAGACCTTGCATGCCCCCTTTGCTGGCGGCGTAATTCACTTGTCCCTGATTGCCATATTCGGCAGAGACGCTGGAAATATTGATGATTCGTCCATAACGCTCGGACATCATCGGCCGCATCACGGCGTGACAGAAGTTGTAAACGCTACCGAGGTTAGTGTCGATGACCGATTGCCAGTTCTCCGGCTCCATGGTCGCCAGCAGGCCGTCCCGAATAATTCCGGCATTATTGACCAGAATGTCAATCTTGCCCCAACGATCAATCACATCGTGAACGACACGATCGGCCTCGGTTTTGCTGGCGACGTCCGCCTGCACACCGACCGCTTCGAGGCCGTCTGCCTGGAGCGCCACGACCACGTCCTGCGCGGCATTCGCATTGGAATGATACACAAACGTGACTTTGGCACCCTCACGTGCCAACCGCTCCACAATGGCTCGGCCTATTCCGCGGCTGCCGCCGGTCACGAGCGCCACACGTCCGTCCAGCTTCATTCGCCTCATATCCTTTGTATCAGGGGCGGACACCACGAATACGCGGTGCAGGAGATGGGCCGATGCACCCATCAACAGGTGATTCAGCCCTGGACAATCGGCGTCCAGAGCGAGTCAAAATGGTCACGCAGCCGCTCGACCGTTCGGCGGTCAGTCTCGGCCATCTCCGAATTGTGGTCGGAGAGATTGAATTGCTCCAAGGTCAGTCGAGCCGAAACAGCCGGGTTCCCCTCCACGGTTCCCGCACATTTGAGAACATATTGCTGCTCGTCCCGTTTGTGGATCTGGCACTCCATGCGCAATGTCTGGCCCGGCTTGACGAAATTGCTGAACTTCACGGCTCGGGCTTCTTTGAGCAATACGGTACTAAAGGCGAAGCTCTCCGTATAGCGCATCAGCCAACTTCCCGTCTGCACGAGAGATTCAACCATCATCACACCAGGCATAATGGGAAAACCTGGGAAATGGTCTGCGAGGTATTCCTCGCCGCTCGTCAGGTTCTTAATCGCCGTGATGGAGGAACCCGCCTCGATCTCGACGATCCGGTCAACAAGACAGAAACGCACTGATTAACCTCGCATTTAGAAACGGATTGCGGAGTATAGCTCCGTTCGACCGCATGCTCAACAGAATCTCTCCGGCCCATGGGTTCCGGCGTCACTCGCGCTCAGAGAGCAGTGTCCACCGATCATAGATTTCGCGGAGTTCCGCGGCGAGCGTTTCCAGTCTTCGCGTTGCGGCCGCGATATCCGGGGCGGACTGCTTGAAGAACGCCGGATCGGCCATCTGGCCGTGCAATCCGGCCTGTTCCTGTTCCAGGGCTTCGATCTTGTCGGGGATCGACTCCAGTTCCTGTCGTTCCTTGAAGCTGAGCTTTGGCTTCTTCACCGCAGGGCCGGCGAGCGATGCGGCCGATCTTGGGAGGGAGGGGGACGGCGTCAACCGTTCCTGAACGTCTCGTTGGCGAACGAAGTCGTCATAACCCCCATCATACTCCCGAACATGGCCGTCCCCCTGGACGTAAATCGTGCTCGTGACGACGTTGTTCAGGAACGTCCGGTCATGGCTGACCAGGAGCACCGTCCCGCCGTACTCCGTGACGAGTTCCTCCAGAAGTTCCAACGTCTCGGCATCCAGGTCATTCGTCGGTTCATCCAGCACCAGTAAATTGGAGGGACGTTTGAAGATTCGAGCCAACAGCAGCCGATTTCGTTCGCCGCCGGAGAGGTAGCGCGCAGGCCGGCGGGCACGCTCGGGCGTGAACAGAAAATCCTGCAAATACCCGTAAATGTGCTTTGATTGGCCGTTGATCGTCAGGAGTTCCTGCCCTTCGCCAACGTTCTCGACGACGGTCTTCTCCTCATCAATCTGCTCGCGCAACTGATCGAAATAAATCACGCGGAGATTGGTTCCCTGGCGGATGGTACCTGAGGTCGGCTGGAGGTCGCCGAGGATCAGTTTCAGCAGGGTGCTCTTGCCGGCCCCGTTCGGGCCGATGATGCCAATCTTGTCGCCCCGGCTGATCAGCGCCGAAAAATCCCGGACGAGCGGGCGGTCGCCATACCCGAACGAGACGTTCTTCAACTCGACGACCAGTTGTCCCGAAGGATCGGCCAGCCCGGCCTGCATCTTCACGTTGCCGATGCGTTCCCGCCGCTGGCTGCGCTCCTTGCGGAGGGCCTTCAGAGCCCGCACGCGGCCTTCATTTCGGGTGCGACGAGCCTTGATCCCCTGCCGGATCCAGACCTCTTCCTCCGCGAGTTTCTTATCAAACAATTCGTTCTGCCGTTCCTCGGCATCGAGTTGCAGCTGTTTGCGCTTGAGAAATGTGGCGTAGTCGCACGTCCAGTCGTAGAGTCGTCCCCGATCAATCTCCAGAATTCTTCCGGAGAGGGATTCCAGAAAAGACCGATCGTGCGTGACAAACAGCAGCGCACCATCGTACTTCTTCAGATGTCCTTCGAGCCATGTGATGGACTCGATGTCCAGATGGTTGGTGGGTTCGTCGAGCAGCAGCAGGTCCGGTTCATGGACGAGGGCCCGGGCCAACAGGGCGCGGCGTTTCATCCCTGAGGAGAGCGTCGCAAACGCCTGATCTCCATCAATTTCCATCCGTGCCAAGACGCGGGCGACCGCCTCCTCCGCTTCCCATTGATGGGCGGGATCCGGATCGGTCTCATACCCTTCGGCCACGAGTTCCGCCACGAGTTGTCCCCCCGCGGCGACCGGAACCTCTTGAATCAGCCGTGCGATGCGGACCTGCGGACCGCTCAGCACGTCGCCGTCGTCGGGCGCCACCTCACCGGAGAGGATTTTCATCAGCGTCGACTTACCGGCGCCATTTCGACCCAACAGGCCGATCCGCTCGCCGCGTTCGATCTCCAGATCGACGTGCTCGAGCAGCGGCGTCCCGCCCCACGTAAACGAGATGTCCCGCAAACTCAACAACGCCATCAAATCCTCCGACGGATCGCAGCCGCGAGCCGATCGGCGAGTGTAACGCCGTCCGATGAGAACCCGAAGCGTCAGGGAGGCGCGATCGGGAATTCCTTCCCCACGCCTTGGGTGACGAATGGTGATCTCTCCGGGCCCTGGCACGCAACGGAGGACCCGGGTGCCTCTGCGGGATGGGGATCAGAGCAAGGCCTGAATCGGCCGACCGTCAGGGAGAATGGGAATCGGTCGATTGTTGAGGTCGGAGAAGTTGTGCTGCGAGTCGATGCCCATCAAGTGGTACATCGTCGCGAGGACGTCGCTCGGTGAATAAGGATCACTGATGGGATACGCCGCCTGAGAGTCGGTCTCGCCGACCATACGCCCTGCCTGGAGCCCGCCTCCTGCAAGCAGCATACACATGGCACTCGGCCAATGGTCGCGGCCTGCATCGGCGTTCACCTTGGGAGTGCGGCCAAACTCCCCGAACGCCATCACGAGGACGCGGCGGTCCAGGCCGCGTTCGTAAATATCGCTCACGAGCGCGGCGATCGCCTGATCGTACCGCGGGAGCGTGACGTCCTTCAGTTCCGTGAAGTTGTCCTTGTGTGTATCCCATCCCCCCCCGGAAAGACACGTCACATAAGAGACGCCCGCTTCCACAAGGCGTCGGGCCAACAGGCAGTTTTGGCCGATAAACGTCCGTCCGTAGCGTTCGCGGACGGAGGAAGGCTCGCTGGCGATATCAAAGGCGCGGGCCGTGCGGTCGCTGGTAATCAGTTCGGTCGCCTGCTGATTGAACGCGTCCATCCCGGACATGTCGCCCCGCAGATCGATATCCCTGCGTAATCCGTCAAATTGTGCGAGCAATTGCTGCCGGTTGCCTAAACGATCGAGCGTGAAATCCCCGCTGATCTTCAGGCTGCGCACCCGAAAGTCGTCGTCGTTGGGATCGACATCCGTGGTGAACGGATTGCGGGCGGCCCCCAGGTAGGACGCCAGGCCGAACACGACGATGCGCGGGACGGCGACATACGTCGGCATGCCGTTCCAGTTG
>JAHBXU010000481.1 GCA_019636315.1 Planctomycetaceae bacterium
TGACGACAAACACCGTCGCAACAACGCCTCCCAGCAGCGCCCCGACGGTCTTTCCCGTGGTGAGTCTCGCCAGTTCCACGAAACGGTTGAAGATCGTGCCATCGTGCAAACTCTGCGCAGGTGAGAAATGTCCCTGACTTTCGAGAAGCACGAGGTCCTTCGGATACATCAGCGTCCAGTCGCGGGCCAGCACGTCGAGGGGGCGCGATTCGCCGTTGCCCAGTTGCACAGCCAATTGCGGCTCCGACTGTTGCACTCGTCCATGGGAACTCAGCTCATCAACATGCGACGAATAGTAAACGTGCAATGTCCGCACAGCCTCCGGCGAATCGGTGGGCGGCAGAGGCACCTGATAGCCTCGCGGTGAGTGGCGGACCTCGATCGGCCGCGAATCGACTTCGACTGCCCACAGATCGCACCCGGGCGGCAGTGTGAACTGCAGATTCTGTACTCCAGCCGCGCGGAATGTCACGGCGAGTCGATGCTGCAATTCCCCGGATGGAGCAAGCAGGCTCCGCAGAGCAAGCTGATCGGCAACCGCTGTCGGAACAACCGCACGGGAGAACTGTTCCTCCGTCACGTTCGCCGTTGCCCCGGGCCGCGAGAAGCGAAACCCCGCAATAATTCGTCGCTCTCCCGGTTCGTCCGACGCCATCCCCGGCAAGTCGATGGGATCGATTGCCCGGAGCGGCCGCCCCACCACATCCGCCGCTGTCACCGTCAGACGCTGATCATCGCGTGCTTCGACAGCAATCCACCCGTGGTGCCGGTCCGCTCCGATGAAAATCGGCGCGGACAGCGGGACCGACGCGCCCTCTGTTCTGGGGTCGATCAACCGAGCCGACAATGTCTGCGTACCATGCAACCGCCGGTCGAATCGCAATGCCCATGTGCGATTCCCGTCCTGTGCCGCACTGATTGTCTGCTCGACAATCGTGGTTCCGGCTGGGGGGGCGGCGGCTTGAGGTTCGTGGGCAACGACCGGTGACAATTCGAACCGAGCGTCGGCTGCGACAGACTCCGGCAATTGGATGAGCAGCCCTTCCAGTCCGCCCGTCTCGACCGTGATCGTCGAAGTCAGTTGCGTGACGGTCCGTTCCGGCTCCAGCCTGGAAAGAACCAGTGTGGAGACGGAGAACGTGGAAGGTCGCCGCGCGACTTCCAACTCCCCGGAGAACTCCGTGTCCTGATCGACGTAGCTTAACTGCAACGATCGCCCGCTCGATTGGACGAGTCGCCGCAACCCGGCCGCGTCCTCCCCACGTGCCGGGTCGAGCCCGGCGAGGTCCATCGTGGTGACGTCGAGATCGTCGTCCACCGTGATGCCGTACCGCGCCTCCACCATGTCGGCCTGCGGCAGTCCGACCCGGGGCATCTGCAGCAGGACCGGATTCCTTTCGACGGGCCAGTCTTCCGGATCGGCATGAGCCGACAGATCAATCCGCAAACTGACGCCGGGTTGCAGCGGCGATTTCAGTGGAATGCGCACTTCGATCTGGCCGACGTCATCCGAGCCAACCATCCAATCACTCGGTTGGCCGGCCACAGCGACGCCAGTCACCTCAAACTCCGCCGGTAACGTCAGACGAACCTCGAACAAGGGGGCCACGGCCGCCTGCACGTCGAGAATGGTGGCGATTTCCAGCCCGGCGTCAGAGACGTGCAACAGCGTCGTCAGCGCCGCCTGCATCGCCCCCGTCTTCCGTGGAGAGAAGAACGACAACTCGAAATCAGGCCGCATCGCGTGGAACGCCATGCGATACCGGCGATCTGTGGAAGACGCGGCCGATTTCCCAGGTGCTCCGGAACCGCTCACACCTCCGAGAGGCGACATCTCGTCGGCGAGCGCCGGACGCACGGTGTCGTCATACTCGGGTTGCAGCCGAATCCCCGTATCGTGCTCGATCAGGACGCTGGCGATGTGCGAGTCGGCCCCATTCAGAGACAATGTCGGCACACTCCATTGCTCTCCCTGCGGGGCGAAGACGCCGCGGATCGTCACCGAGTGCGACCCGGAAATCGGCTGTCGATAGGTGAGTGAAATGGCGGTCGTGCCGTCGGGATCGTCGTTCATGTCCCAGGAGGCCAGGCCGCTTGACTCGACGGCTGCAATGTCGAGATTGCGGGGCACATGGAACGTCAATTGATCCAGCGACCGGCCGTACACCGTCAGCGTCGTCAACGTCGTCCACGTCACCTCGCCTGGTGCTGCGCGGAGGCCGTATGCGGTCCGTGCAAACAACAGCGCGTCCGCAGCGGGCGTCGCTTCGCCGTCGCCCACACGGAGCGACACGCGCGAACGTCCTCCGATGGGAATCTCATAGTCAGATCCCTGGGCGTTTGGGCCATGTGCCTTGACGACCAATCCGTCGACCGACAGCGACTTGCCCTCGGGCAGTTTGACGCGGAGCGTCCCGGACGGTGCACCGACCAGGGCGAACTCTGCGAGTCCATCGCTGCCGACGGGAACGACATCGGCCGTCAAATCCAGTTCCAGCTGATGGGCGCCCGCTGACTGACAGAAAACCAGCAGCATGTCCGGTTGCTGTGGATCGCGCGCAACGCCGGCCGACGCGCCGTCCAACGTCACGCGTTTGACGCTCAAGCCTCCGACCGGAAGGCGCAGCACGATCCAATCGGAACTCCATTGAGTGAAGGCGATCCGCGCCGTCAACGACAATTGTTCGCCCTGTCGCTGTGCGACGTAATCCGCTTGAGACAACACGACATCTGCCGGACGACGGGCGCCCGTTTCTTCGGCCGACTTTGCGGCGTTCCACAACCGCCGAAACTCTTCGCGGGACAGCAGAACATTGCTGCGGTCCGAGCGGAACAGTCCTCCCAGTTCGTGCACGGGGATGTATACATGCCGGAACGGCGGATCTGTCTCTTGTGGTTCCTCCTCGACCTGCGCCGCGGCATCAATCGCGGACATGGCGTCCGTCGGCATCGGCAGCGGAGGCGCCGGCTGCGCCTCGACCATGTGAGGAACGATGGTTTCGATTGCGGCGACGATCGCGAGCCAGAGCACACATCGTCGACCGGACGCTCCACCGCGCGCCAGCAAGTCAGCGACGATCATGGTCAGGGGGTCCTTCTGAGTGATGCGGCTCAAACACACCGGGAGGAGGGACGACGGCGGCCGTCGCGGCGCCGGCAGACGATGCGTTCCCCGCCGTCGCGACCGTGTCGTGCTCCGGAGCAGACGTTCGCCCGCGTCGCCCGACAACCGCTCCCACAAGCCACAATCCGAGCAGGAACAACAATCCGAATCGTGCGGAGTACGCGACGTGCGCCACAAGAGTCTCGTCCTTCAACCCCAGCAGAACGCCGACGAACAACAGCAGCAACAAAACGCCCAGCTTGTTCTCCCAGGAGGTCCGCAGCAACACCCAGGCGATGACGGCGAGCGCCACACTGATCACCACGGTGAACCAGACCGTGTTCCACCACAACAGCGTGATTGTCGGATCGCGCTGAAGGTCACCGCCGAGGTTGGCGTAGCGATACGGCACGCGGCCTGTTGTGGGGAATTCCAACAGGACCTTGTTGTTGCCGTCCAGCCATTCGTCGTCCGCCGACGCCTGATTCACCGCCGGTCGTTTGAAGAATGCTTTTCCAAGCAACGTACGTCCCAGTTGTGTGAAGCCGCGCGGGCTCCCGATGAACGCATAGTCCTCCGGCGCCCACACGACCACGCGCGTCTGCTGCACGGCGACTTTTCTCGGATCTCCCACGCGCGGCAGCGGCAGCTTGATGGTGCCCTGCATCCCTCGATCAAATGGTTTTGGATTGACGGTCCACAGAAACTGCAACGTCAATGTGAACGCCGCATCGCTCGGTCCCTGGCGGCTGATATTCACATAGTGAGCGTCCCAGAGTTCACCCGTGGACGGGGACGGGTCCGGTTCGAGCCGCCCCTCGCTCCCGTCGATCAGGACGGAGAGCACTTCCAGCCCCATCGGCAGTTCGAGCCCCAAGCGCTGACGTTCCGTCGATTTGATGCGATACCGGCAACGATAGGTTGCGGTGAGATCTTCTCCCAGCACGACTTCGACCAGGGCCCGAGAGACGACCGTAGCGACAACTTCTCCCACATCGTAGCGCGCCTGACTGACCTGCAGAGCAATCGTTTCATCGGGAGGATGCGACCGGTAACGGAACGCAAACGCCCCCTCAGGCGAAAGCGTCACCAACTCGCGG
>JAHBXU010000482.1 GCA_019636315.1 Planctomycetaceae bacterium
CGGATTCAATTTTGGGCAGCCGCGGGACATCGACGACGGTCGCGAGCGCCGTCAGGAATCCCGTGTAGGCAAACACAAACAGCTTGAGCCGCGTTTCCGAAAGACCGATCATCCGCGCGGCATCAGCGCTGCTGCCGAGGGCGAAGAGACGCCGGCCGAGCGCCGTGTGTGAGATCATGGTCCCGGTCAGCAGCAGGACGACCGCCGCAGTCCACACACTGAGCGGCAATCCCCACCAGCCGGTTTTCGCCAGCGACTGCAGGCCGTCCGGCAGGCCATCGATATTCTCGCCTCGCATGATCAACGTCGTCGTTCCGCGGAGCGCCGTCAGCAGTCCCAGCGTGACGATGATCGACGGGACCTTGCCCAGCGTCACCAGGGCGCCCGTCATCAGGCCGACGAGAGTTCCGCACAGCAGGACCACCGGGATGCCGACCCACATCGGCCAGTGCCACTCACTCTGCGAGAGCATCAGCCCCATCAGCGCCGCGAGCAACGCCATCAGCGAGCCGACGGAGATATCGATCTCGGCCGTGACGACGACGAGCATCACACCGCAGGCGACAATGGCCGTCGGCGCGGAGCGCACCAGAATGTCCCGCAGATTGCCCGGAGCAAGAAAACCGGGATCGACGGCGCTCACGATCACCGTGACCGCTCCAATCAACAGCAGCAGACCGTACTCACGCTGCCTCAGAATCCGGATCGCGAACTCAACGAGCCACCTCCTCATGAGACAACGACCTCCCGCTCATCCGGCAGAGCCAGAGCGAGCACCTGTTCCGGTGTGGCGGTCTCGCCGGTCAGTTCGCCCGCCAGGCGTCCCTCACGCATCACCAGGATGCGATCGCAGATGGAGAGGATCTCGGGCAAGTCCGAGGAGATCAGCAACGTGGCCATGCCCTCGCGAGCGAGTTCTCGAATGCGACGGTGCAACTGGGCCTTCGCCCCCACATCGACGCCGCGCGTCGGTTCGTCGAGGATCAACACCTGCGGACGTCTGGCCAGCCATTTGCCCAGCACCACCTTTTGCTGGTTCCCTCCCGACAGGGTTTCCGTCGCGACCTGCGTTCCGTCGGTGCGGATGGAAAGATCCTCGACTTGCCGCTGAACCAGTTGCCGCTCCTGCGGACGATTGATCAGTCCGCCCCGGGTCAGTGACGACAGTGCGGCGAGCGAGAGATTACTGCCGACGGTCATCGGGAGCACCAGACCTTCATGCTGGCGGTCTTCGGGCACGAGCGCCAATCCTTGTGCGATCGCCGCGGCAACGCGTCCCGGCGGCAATTGCCGACCTCGCACAGTGACCGTGCCGGATTCGTATGTGTCCATGCCGAAAAGGGCGCGCGCCACTTCCGAACGCCCCGCGCCCACAAGACCCGCTAAACCGACGATCTCGCCGGCGCGCACCGTCAACGAGACATCGTGAAAGCCGCCCTCACGACTCAGACCATCGACGCGCAGCACCACATCGCCGAGCGTGCCTGGATGTTCGTGCCGTCCCACCAGTTCAGCCGCTTCCCGGCCGACCATCATGCGGATGAGTTCGTCGGTATCGACGGTGGAGACCTCTCGCGTATCAACGCGTTGCCCGTCGCGCAGGATCGTCACGCGATCGGCGATCTGAAAGACTTCTTCAAGGCGATGACTCACATAGAGCACGCTCACGCCGTCGCTGCGGAATTGTCGAACCAGTTGCAGGAGCACCTGTGTTTCGCGAGCGGACAGCGACGCGGTCGGCTCGTCCAGGATCAGCAAACGGCAGTGACGCGACAGCGCCCGGGCCATGGCCACCATTTGCCGCTGCGCGATGGGCAGTTCGCCGACCGGTCGGTCCGGATCAATCGGCTCACCCAACCGCGACAGCAGTTCATGCGTTTGCCGCTTCATTTCCCGTCGATCAATCAGCAGGCCACGCCCACGTCGGAGTTCGCGGCCGACGAACAGATTGTCCACGGCGTTCAAATCCGGGAAGACGGTCGATTCCTGATGCACAACCGACACGCCTTGAGCTTCCGTCGCTTGAACGTTCCCCAGCGACAGCGGCTGATCGTCGATAAGAATTGATCCGGCGTCTGGTTCCACCACACCAGAAAGAATCTTGATCAGCGTCGACTTGCCTGCTCCGTTCTCACCGCACAAAGCGTGGACTTCGCCCGCATGGATCTCGAGACTGACGCCATTCAGAGCCTGTACCCCGCCGTACGACTTTGAGAGCTTCTTGACACGGATGAAATGCTCTGCCACCTGTCGGCCTCGTTACGCATAACTGGACGACTGATGGATGCCCAATGCCGCACGACGCTGCATGCGATCCCGTGCCGCCTGCTCGATATAGCCGCTGCTGCGGAGCGCCTCCAACGGATCGTCGGGCAACCCCTGCCGCCGGCGCCAGATGACGAGCGCTGCGGTCACATCCGTCATGAAGGCCCGTTGCAGCACGCGTTCCGCCGCGACGATGTCGCCGCGGGATTGAAGTACGGACAGAGCGGCGTGATCCACCAAAGCCGCCTTGGCGAACAGTTCCTGGGCCACCATCACGGTCTGAATCATCGCCTCCAGCTTGGGCTTCAGGTTGTGTGACTGGTCGATCATGTAGGCGATCTCCGGCAGAACGCCGCCATGATCGAATGCATAGCCGTGAATCTCGTGAAAGATCCGAAACACCTGGTACGGATCAATCGACCCGAGCGTCAGATCGTCGTCCGCATAACGACGATCGTTGAAGTGAAAACCGCCCAGCATCTGTTCGTCGAGGAGCCAGGCGACGATCTGTTCAATATTCTGTGCCTGATAGTGATGCCCCGTGTCGACGAGCACTTTGGCCTGAGGGCCGGCACTCTTCGCCAGAAGATAGGCCATGCCCCAGTCGGCGATGTCGGTCTGATAGAAGGCCGGCTCAAAGGGCTTGTACTCGATGAGCAACTCCTCTTCGTCAGAGAGTCGCTCATGGATTTGTCGCAGTGCGTCGGTGAACCGCTGTTTGCGGGCGCGGATGTTGTCCTGCCCCGGGTAGTTGGTCCCATCGGCAAACCACAACGAGAGGAACCGGCTGCCGACCGCTCGAGCAATCGCGATACTGTCCAGGCAATGCTGCAGCGCCGCTCGCTGCACGGACGGGTCCGGATTGCCGAATGATCCCAACTTGTACTGCTGATCCTGGAACAGGTTGGGATTGATCGACCCAATGGAGATGCCGTGTGCGCCAGCTTGCCGGACGACCTCGGCCGCGTCGGTCCCTGCAGGAAAATCCCAGAGGACATGCACCGCCACGGTCGGACAACAACCGGTCAGACGATGGACTTGGCCCGCATCGGCCAGTTTGTCTCCCAGGTCGAGGGCTGCGGCTGGCTGATGGAACTTGCCAAAGCGCGTGCCCGTATCGGCATATCCCCACGACGGCGTTTCGATGCGAAATTGATCCAGAGTCGACAGGATTCGCTCGGTCTGGGGATCGCTCGATGGCTCACAGGGCCTTGGCATGCTGTCGATCTCATTGGTGGCTTTCCGCTGCCGCCTGCGTCATCACCGATTCCGGACCGTCGCGGCAGGCATCGGTCGCGCTCCGCGTCACAGCGATGCGGCACTGACATGCGGCAGGAAGAAGCTGCTCACATAGCTGAGCAGGCGGTCGGACGCATGCGGCAGTTCCGCCTCCACGCGCTGCGCGAATGAACCGGGCTGAGAGTTCGTCCGCAGATCGCGGAGATAGTCGAGCAGCAACATGCGCGTGTCGGCCGAGTCGTGCAACAGGAAGTGCACCCACGCCCAGGATTCCTGATAGTCCAGCCGGTGCATCTCTGCAATGTCTTCAATACTCTCCAGTCGGCGCAGGTCGGGCCGCCAACCGCTCTGGACCGCCGTGGACAATCGCTGGGCATGTTCGACGTTGATCCGCTGCGGATCGTTTCCGGTCACTTCAAAATACTCGGCGATCCCTTCGTCCAGCCAGAGCGGAACCGCCTTGAGGCCCGCATGCAACAGGCCATGCGTGAACTCGTGCCGCAGGTCAACACGGACCTGATCGCCCCAGAATGCATACACGGCCAATTCTGCCGGCGATCCAATGAAGAAGGCGCGGCGTTGCGGCAAATTGGGATAAGTCGAGCGCATCTAGGCCGAGTAGTCATCCTCCTGACTGAACAGGTAGACGACGACCTTTCGTTCCTGCATCGGGACGTCGAGCGTATCGCG
>JAHBXU010000483.1 GCA_019636315.1 Planctomycetaceae bacterium
CAGCCTGATCAGCGGGTATTGGAACTCGCAAGCCGTTTATGTCGCCGCCAAGTTGCAGCTTGCAGATCGACTGGCTGACGGTCCACTCGACGCGGCAGCACTGGCGGAACAAACAGACTCGCATCCACAGGCATTGTTTCGTCTCCTGCGCGCACTCGTCAGTCTGGGTGTGTTCGCCGAAACTGCTGATGGGCGATTTGAGTTGAATGCGGCCGCCGAGCTGCTGCGCCCCAACGTGCCCGGTTCCCAATGGGCGATGGCCATCATGCTCGGAGAGGAGCAGTACCGTGCCTGGGGCGAGCTGCTGTACAGCGTGCAGACCGGCAAAACCTCGTTTGAAAAGATCTTCGACCGCCCTGTCTTCGAATACCTCGCGGAGCATCCCGAGCAAGCGGCCGTCTTCGATCGTGCAATGGTCGGCATCCACGGCCGGGAATCAGCGGCGATT
This sequence comes from Planctomycetaceae bacterium, assembly GCA_019636315.1. GTDB lineage: Bacteria > Planctomycetota > Planctomycetia > Planctomycetales > Planctomycetaceae > JAHBXU01. The sequence goes on from JAHBXU010000483.1 coordinate 449, forward strand.
GTTGATGCGTTCGACTTCTCGACGTCGGCCGCGGTCGCCGATATCGGCGGCGGAAACGGCAGCCTGCTGTCCGCCCTGCTCGAGCGTCATCCAAACCTCCACGGCACACTGTTCGATCTACCGGGCGTGATTGATCGTGCAGGCCGCGCGATGGCGCAGTCCGGACTCCAGAACCGCATCCATCTGGTCGCGGGCGACTTCTTCGAATCCGTCCCCAGCGGCGCCGACGCCTACATGCTGCGCCATATCATCCACGACTGGGACGACGATCGCGCAATCCGGATTCTGGAGAACGTGCATCGCAGTCTCGCCGGGCAAGGCCGCGTCCTGGTGATCGAGAGCGTCATCCCCCCAGGAAGCGATCCCTTCTTCGGTAAGCTGCTCGACCTGACCATGCTGACCGTCGCCGGCGGTCAGGAACGGACTCAGGAAGAGTACCGGCACCTGTTTGCAGAAGCCGGTTTTCGGATCTCGCAGATCATCCCGACCCGCACCGAAGTCAGCATCATTGAAGGCATCCCCGAGTAGCGTGTCGAACCAGCCACAGGAAGTGGTCATTGTACGCCGGGCAGCGTCTCCAGCAGCGACAGCACGGCCCAACTGCTGGCAGCAATCGAGATGAACTGGTCCGTTCCGTGAGGGAAGCCGGACTCGTAGTACGTCTGGAACGGCTCCGCGCGGCTTACGACATGCCACGAGCCGTCGGCCTCCTGCGTGTTGAGGAGATACCGGACCGCACGTGCAACCGCCACGTCGTCGCGCTCCAGCCGACCGGTCTGAAGTAGTGCGGCGAGCGCCGTGCCGGTCGCGTACGCGTCGCTCTCCCTCTCTGCCGTCTGAGCCCAACCGCCATCAAGACGCTGGGTCGCGACAAGTTTGTCGCCCGCCTCCTGAACGGCCCGCTCTCCTGCTTCGAGGAGAACCAGTGCACGCAGGTGAAAGACGCTGTCTTCCGTCTCTCGAGGCGTGCTGCTTAGCAGCCAGTCTCGAATGGCGTTGGTTCTCCGTTCGATGTCCAACTTCTGATCGGCCGATCCAAATACAACAAGTCCACGGAGCGCGACGTAAGTTGTGGCAAAGTCGCTGCCTGACGAGGGTGGACGTTTCCCGGGATGCGTCCAGCGATCCTGGTCCTGCTGGTACAACAGCAAGTAGTTCGTGACGGCCGCAGTGACGTCGTCGGGACCTCGTCCACCGGCTTCGAGCGCCCACAACGCATAACCGGCGGTCATGGCCTGACCTCCCTGCCCTTGGCCGGAACGGTAATTCTCCACGCCGCGCGTCAGGTGTGCGGCTGTGTGCTCCAGTTGCAGTTCGAGGTTGTCCAGCGAGACAGAGAAGCCACGGCGGCGCGCTTCCACAATCGCGAGAATCGGGAGCGCCTGGTTATGGCACGTGAAGCAAGTCCGCTCGCGGGCCGAACCGCTGCTGCCCTGCTCCAACAGAGGAATCGCCCTTTGAATGGCTGCGCGGGCCTCATCCCATGCAACCTGCGTGTCCTGTGCATGAAGCGACCTTCCGCCGGCGCCCACCAGGAGCCACACAACCAATGACAGATCACTCCACCGCATGGTCGCTCCCCCGGGAAACGATTCCGTCGCATCTGGAGAATTTGAAGGAGCTAACCCGTGCCCTGTGCCGACGCCAGTCTCCACGCCATCGATTCTCGTCCAAGACGTCACTCCACTCTACCTGGAACCCGCCGGGCTCGCCACGCCGCCGCGGCATCCACTCCCAACCGGCGGCCCTGAACCACCACCAACCTGTCCCCAAATCCGCACCGCCCGCACCAAGGCCATCCGCCAATCACCGGGTTGACACTCTTTCCACCCGCCGATAACCTCCAAACGGCATGAGGCGATCACCCAATGCCGGCTCACAGGGGGGATTAGCTCAGTTGGGAGAGCGTCTGGCTGGCAGCCAGAAGGTCAGGGGTTCGAGTCCCCTATCCTCCATTACCCGAGTAAGGCGGAATGTCGCCTTCCGAATCGTAACTGACTTTCTCCGGAAAAAGTTGCGGTGAATGCCTCGGGATGGAGTCGGCTTGCTGCGCGTCCCACAGAATCTGGCCGGCTGATCGCGGAGTATTGGCAGGTCGATCCTGCTCCGGTGTGTCGGACCGGAGCGGGCGTCATCTGCTTGAATCCTGCGGCAGCGGTTGGCAACATGGTGGCAGTTGCCAGCCGCGAATCTGCGGCTCCGGACGCCTCGCACACGGTCTGCCGATAGGCGGAACCAGCCGATCACGCAGAGAAGCGCGTCGCATGACTGCAACCACTTTCTGTGATGCGATTTCCGCCCATCGGGCCGCCGCGCGTCAGGCTGCGGCCTCGCTGTCTACAGGTGATACACTGATCAGCCTAAGACCAAGTTAGGCATCTTGCACCCGCGTATGTTTCAGACCCTTCATCGTTGGTTTCGCCGCCGGAGATTCCGCGAAGGCAGGACGATTTCGCGCTTCATCGCTTGCGATGTCCGCCGAGATATCCTCATTGTGTCCGCCGCACGAGTTGATGATGGCATCATCACTGGCAGAGTTCGCACCACCAACGTTCTCTACCTGTTTGGCGGTTTGGTGCGTGAGTCTGAGTTCGGGCCTCCGACGGAGCTTCGCATTGAGGACATGTGGCACTGGACGGGCCAGAGTTGGGGCGGCCTGCCAGACGGGACATCCATCACAGACCATTTGCATGAGACACGAAACGATGCCTAACCATGCGCTGCAGCGAACCCGGCTTGAGCGTCGCGGTTGCAATCGTGGCGTCCTGTGGGCCGGGTTGCTGAGCTTGGGGCGTTATCCGACTAAACAACATGCTTGACCCACCGTTCCGCGAACCACCGAAATACGATCCCAACACGCCCGGAATTGTCGTAGGCGGTCCTGTGGACGATGTCTCAATTACGCTTCGTATTTTTGGCGATGACCTTGACCCGGAAGAGATCACGGCATTGTTTCGCGTCCAACCAACTTCATCGTGCAAAAAAGGCGATGTCTTCCGCGGAAAACACTATGACCGACTTGAGAAGACCGGAAAATGGCTGTACGCAAAAGACCATGTTCAAGACAATTTGGACACGATCGTTAGAGATCTACTTGCAAATCTCCCAGATGATCTAACGATTTGGACCTCGATTACTGATCGCTTCTCCGTTGATCTGTTCTTAGGCGTCTGGATGCGTGACTGGAATCGCGGCTTCGATTTGAAGCATGAGACACTTAAGCACCTTTCAGACCGTCGACTTGAAATTGGCTTTGATATTTACTGCGACACGACGCAACCAGAACTCGATATCCACGACATCGGATAACAAACGGATGCACCGGAGCGGGCGAAAGGCCGGGTTGGCAATGGTGAATCACCTGCGCCTGCCCGGTGATCCTTGACGTTAGGCCGATGCAGTATGCGTTATTTTGCATGGCACGAACTCGTCTACCAACGCTTGATTGCCAGCGGAGCGACCACTTGGGATCGGACGCCCTATGATGAATATGAGCTGCGCCCGTTGGTCGCCAAGGTGTCGCGGCAATGGTTGCGGACGGGGGAGCGTGTTCTGGTGCTTGGCTGCGGCACCGGATCTGACGCGTGCCACTTCGCCGAGGCGGGCATGCGGGTGACGGGCATTGACATTTCACCGACGGCGATCGATCTGGCAAAAAGGCAGGCGGCGGACCGTGGGCTGGACGTCACGTGGATTGTCGGTGACGCCTGCGACCTGAGCCGCGCGGGTCGTTTC
>JAHBXU010000484.1 GCA_019636315.1 Planctomycetaceae bacterium
TCTTCGCCAACTGCAACTCGTCCGCATGGGTCCGGGCGTAACGGAGCGCGCGTTGGACGTCCTGGAGCGGCGCGGGGTGGCCGTACCGTGGTGCGAGTCGATACTTGAGCACGATGGCCGTCACGCCGATGGAGTTGAACCAGCGCGCGATCTGATGCCCTTCGTGATCAGTCGCCAGCGCGCGATAGCCTCCGCCGGGACACACCACGACGCCGGCCCCATTCGGTTTCGGGGCGGGATAGATGCGGATTGACGGCTGGTCAGTGTCTTCCTCCCCCACAGCACCCGGCGCCCCTTCCGGCCACAACAGCACCGGCTCTGGCAAGTCAGCCAACAATCGATTCGTTCCGGCCAGCGTTGCGAGAACGCCCATCCACAGCGCGACACGAACAGTTCCCGGCGACAACCGACGCATGGCAAGCTCCAAGGATCAATAATGGCGGAGTTGGTGGCCCGGAATTGTACCGGAAACGCGCATGCCGGTGCTAACCCGCAAGGGGGGCTCGCAACATGCAAGATCGTTTGATTTGCGCGTGGCACGTTGCATCACACCGAAGGACACATCGGCCATCATGTGGCGCTGTTGTTGACCCCGGATGATCCTCGTTCCAACGGAATGAGCACGATCTGCCGACTGGCCCACCGGCGGATCAGGGATCACAGGCGACGTTCGTGTTCTGGATCCGATGTGGAATCCGGCTGGCAGCCGCGCTATGATCGAAGCGACGAGAATGTCAGGAGAGCCCATGCCGAAGTGCCCTCATTGCCACAGTCGTTTTGCAGAACTCCTCGACGAGTGTCCGGAGTGCCGCGGGTGCGGCGATCGTCCTTCCGATGTGTTTGCCGACGATAATCAATCGGCCGAGCCGGTTTCGCCGTACGTGGCGGTCGCGCGCTTTCACAATGTGGCCGAGGCGGGTTATTTCCATTGCGAGTTGGAAGGACGCCTGGATTGCGACGTCCGCCTGGCGACACAGAATGATTTTGATGCGGCAAACGCCACCTGGCGGAATCACTACATCCTGAGCGTCCCGGCTGCGGAAGCCGAAACCGCAACATTGCTCCTCAAACAACTCGTCGCCGAGACGGCTGACACGGACGTTGCTCACCCCGACCCTGGACGCGTGGCGACTTCCCTCGACGAAACCAGCGATCCCGTCTTCTCCGAACCACGAATTCACTGGGCGCCGATCGTCTTGACGTTGACCGCGGGAACGTTCGTCATCTGGGCGGCCAAACAGGCTCACCGGAACGCGGCACGTCCAGCCGGCGGACGGGTGAACGAAGTCAACGCCTGGGAGCAACTGGGGAACATCCGCAGCCCCTGGATTCAACATCTTGACGATGGCCCCGGCCGGAGGGAGTTGATGATTGACCCCGCTGGTCGCACGGCCATCCTCCGGGAAGATCACGACGGAGACGGCATCTTCGAACGAAGCGCGCACCTTCTGTTAGCCCCCACCGGGCACGACTGACGACAGATCCAATGGGGAGTCAGAGCATCCACGAGTTGAACTGGAGAATGGAGTCGAAACATGCTGGCTGCCCGGTTCACACAATGCGGCTCCCCATCGCAAGTGCTCGCTATCGAAGATCGTCCCACGCCCATTCCTGAGGATGGTGAAGTCCGCGTCAGAATGCTGGCAAGTCCCATCAACCCGTCCGACCTTCTGTATATTCAGGGCATCTACGGACAGGAGCCGGCGCTTCCGGCGACGCCCGGATTCGAGGGGGTGGGAGTCGTCGAGACCGGCGATGGACTTTTTGGGCGATTACTCGTGGGCAGGCGGGTCTGCGTCCTCAATCGCGCTGGCGGGAACTGGGCCGAACAGGTCGTCCTCCCGGCAAGACAGGTCATTCCCCTCTCGTCCAGATTGCCGATCGAGCAGGCGGCCACGTTCTTCGTCAATCCGATGTCGGCGGTGGCGATGGTCGAAGAGATTCACAAGGTCCGCCGCGGCGAATGGCTGTTGCAAGGTGCTGCGGGATCGTCGTTGGGGCGCATGATCATCCGGCTCGGGCGTGCGAGCGGTTTTCGCACCTGCAACGTCGTACGCCGCCCGGAACAGGTTGACGAACTGCGGGCTTTGGGCGCCGATGAAGTGGTCGTTTTCGATGCCACGAAGCAAGATCCAGCGCAGCTGGTAACGGAGGTTCGGCGTCGCACGGGGGGCACGCGCTGTGCCATCGATCCGGTCGGCGGCGTCGTCGGTTCGGCCTTCACCGACTGCCTGACTGAGCGGGGGCGATTGCTCGTCTACGGTTCACTGACGGAATTGCCGATCTGCGCATCGCCGCGCACTTTGATCCCCTCTCGCATCTCTATTGAAGGGTTCTGGCTGGGCCCCTGGATGCTGGGCCAGTCGTTGCCGCATCGCTTGCGGCTTGTTCGCCGCGTGTCGCGTCTTATCCAGCAGGGGGTCCTGGCGTCGGACATCAGCGAGTCCTTCCCGCTGACAGAAATTCGGCGCGCCGTCGAGGCCGCTGTCGAACCTCATCGCGATGGCAAGATCCTGCTGCGCATGGATCAACCTCGCTCGTGCTGAGGATTCGTCGTCGAGCGTGTCTGAAACGCTGTTCAAGCGGGTCATCATCTCGCAACGTGTCAGCGAGGACTGGCGAAGCGGCAATGACGTTACGGACGAAGTTCGCGTGAGCGTCTCTATAAAACGCCGTTCGGACGATCGCGGAATACACGACGGGATTTCACGTCCGCGTCAGTTGCGGCCGAAGACCATCATGGTGATATCGTCATTCTGCGCTCGGCCATCGGCATGACGACGGACGTCGTTTCGTACGGCGGCTCCCAAGTCGTCCGCGTGCCTGGGGCCCTTCGCGACAAAGTCCCGCAGGCGGTCCAGGCCATACAGTTCGCTCTTATGGTTCATCGCCTCGCTGACACCGTCCGTATAAATGACGACGGTATCGCCAGGGTCGAGTGTGCGCTGAACAGCGGTGTAGGGAAATCCCTCCATCACTCCCAGCGGGATGCCAACGGACGACTCCGGCAGTTCTTCAATCGTGCCATCGGCCTTGCGGACAATGGGCGACATGTGGCCCGCATTGACGACGGAAATGGAATTCTTCGCAGGGTCCAGTTGCGTGGCGATGAACGTCACGAATCGCCCCTCCACAGCCTTGTCGCACATATGGTCGTTGATCTGCGAAACCGCGGCGTCCACACGGTCGACATGCTGGAACGTGCTGCGGACCACGCTTGCGAGCCGCGACATGACCAGCGACGCGGGAACTCCCTTGCCTGCGACATCGCCGAACGCCAGGCAGTACTTTCCCTTCTTGACGGGGAAGATGTCATAATAGTCTCCGCCGACTGCCTGAGCCGCCTCGTAGCTCGCGAAGAACTCGTACCCGTCGAGTTCCGGCATCTGTGCCGGCAACAGCGCCCGCTGCACATTGGCGGCGATCCGCATTTCGTTGTCCTGCTTCTGCTTCTCGACATAGGTCGAGAACAGCCGCGCACTTTCGATGGACAGGGCGGCCTGTCCCGCGACGGCCACCAGCAGGTCCAGATCTTCCTTCCGAAACTGGGCGATCGGATTTTGCGTGTCAATGTTCAGCACGCCCATCGGGTCGCCGGACAGGCCCAGCAGGGGAACACACATCATCGAACGGATCGTCAGACTCGTGATCGACTCGCTCGCTTCGAACCGTGCATCGCTCGCCGCGTCCGCTGAGAGAATCGCCATTCGCTGTTCCAGCACGGTGTTGAGAATCGTGCGGCTCAGTTTGACGGAATCGTCATCACGGTCCCGGCGATGCTTGATGGCCCGAGGGACCATGTTGCCCGTCGCCTCGTCCCGAATCAGGATGCAACCACGGTCCGCATGCGGGAAGATCTCGAACAGCGTGTCCAGAATGCGGGGCAGCAGCGCCTGTACATCGACGGCTCCCGCCAGGCTGCGGCTGATGTCCAGCACGGCCTTCAGCTTGGCCTGGGGCTGGACGTCCAGCAGCCCAAAGCCCCCCGTCGTTTCCAGCGAGCCCATGATGGTGGACCCGCTGTCGTCGTTGGTGATATTGACCTGGTCTTCCGCGGTCGGCTTTCCGACAACCGTCGCATGAATGGCCTGCGAGTCGGTCGGCGCGTCGTCCCCCTCAAACCGAAACAGGATCGGCCCCAGCTTGATGCGGTCGTCGTGCTGCAAGGTCGTCGGCTGCAG
>JAHBXU010000485.1 GCA_019636315.1 Planctomycetaceae bacterium
CGCGACCTGTACCGGGAGATGGTGCTCGACACCACGGTCCCCGAAGCATCCGCTTTCAAGGTCTCGCTCGCTTGTCGCCAGCCGGTGGAGTTCTACGGGGCCAAAACGCAGGCCGCGGGCATCATGCGGCAGCTCGTTCAGGAACTGCTGGCGAGAATCGCCCAGAAACAGTCAAAACGCAGCGTGGGGTAGGTCGGCAATGGTAAGTACGCGAAATACTTTGGAAAAAATCAGGCATCAACTCGATGAGTCAATGGGCGTGCGGCAGCATGACGCCCGCCCGCAGCTCAGCCCGATTCCCACCGCCAGGGACGTGGGACGCCGCGCGCTCCGGAACTTCGGCACGCTGTCCATCGACAACGTGATTCCCGATCCGGCCCAGCCGCGTATTGAGTTTGCCGAAGAGGAGATCGAGCAGCTCGCCCAGAGCATCCGCGAGAAAGGGCAGCTGCATCCGATTCGCGTCCGCTGGTCGGACGAGCACGGCAAATGGATCATCATCTCCGGTGAGCGCCGCTTCCGAGCGACCAAGCGCGCCGGTCTCCAGTCCATCGAATGCCACTTCCACGACGGCGAGCTGAGCAAGTCGCAGATCCTGGAGCAGCAGTTGATCGAAAACCTGCTGCGTGCGGACCTGCGTCCTCTGGAGGAGGCCAAGGCGTTTCAGCAGTTGCTGGACATAAACGGCTGGACCGGCAAGGAACTGAGCGCCGCCATCCACGTCACCCCCTCACGCATCACCCGCGCCCTCTCCCTGCTCAGGCTGCCCCCCGATATCCAGGCCCAGGTCGAAAGCGGCGAGCTGTCCCCGTCGGTAGCCTATGAGATCTCCAAGCTCTCCAGCGACGAGCAGCAGCGGGAAGCCCTCGCCCGCCGGCAGACCGACGGCCTCACCCGCGACCAACTGGCCGAAACCGTCCGTAAGCGCAAGCCCAGGCAGGACTCGGCCTCGCGCGGTGTGAAGCAAATCTTCACCACGGAAACCGGCTGGAAAGTCACTGTCACCGCCCCCCACCAGGGCACCTACGACGAAATCGAACAGGCCCTCCAGGACGCCCTCGACGAAGTACGCCTCCGAATCAATAGCGGCCTGCGGCTGTTTTAGACATCGACGTCGTGCGTTCAGGCACCGTGAACCGTTTTCGACTTCTCGACTTTGCCCTCAACTGCCCCCGTCGTGACACGTACCGATAGCTCACAGTTTGTGTCGGGTCCGCAGTTTGCACCCCAACCAGTCAGCTTGGTGCCGCGGATTTGCCTTGCCTCCGGGAACGCGCTATCACTACGACCGCCTTGATTTCCGGCCTAAGCGGCCATCGACTGCCAGCGGCTCGTTGATGTGTCTTGGGCGCCCGCATCCATGGAGGACGGCATGCTGGCCCGCTTTGTACAGCGATTGAAATACAACGAAATCACCAGGACGTTTGATCGCACCATCCGATCGGTTGATACCTCTCGTTTCTCCGGTCCCCACAAGACTCTTCTCGACAACTGGATGGCGGCGTTTCCCTCTGATCTCTTCTACACCCTCTTTCTCGCCAACAAACCGGACGCGCCTGCTGCCGCGTTTATCATTGAGGCCGCAACCACTGCCCAAGGCGAGTTCTGTGCCTACCTTGCCCAGGGATTCTGTTTGGCGTCTCTTGAAGTAATGTTGACTAACTCCCCTGAGCTTGCCAGTGGCGCGAATTGTAAAAAAGAGGAACTTCCCGAGATTGTGAGAGTGGCGGATCGATCCGGCAACGTCAGCAAGTCACTCGGGCTGTTCGCAAAGTCACTTGCGCACAACCCTGATCCACGCACATGGCCCCTTATCTTTGTCGGGGAGGTTGGTCGAACACTCGTTAACTCGGATGCGGGTGTGTTTGCGCTAGCAATGAGGCTTGACTCGGACATGGTGTTGCAAGCGCAACTGATGAGCGTGGTCACAGAAAAACTTGCAGACTATCGCCACAAGACTGACCTTGCGCTTGCGTCCTTGTAGCGGCGACGCTCTGTTCAGTCCTGCGCGAGCCACATCCACTGTGCGATGTGGCACTCCATGGCCTCAACCGGCCGGAACTGCCACCGTCCACGGCGCCGGCCGGTTCACGCTTTTGTGTCCTTGCGCCAAAGTTGCATCGCCGCGACTGATCGGGCATCTGATCCGGGAGACAGAAAACGGAGATGCCCCCGATGCGCAATCCCCTGCATAGGCTCACCCGAACGGAGCCCGATGCCTCCACCGCATTGACGGAAGCCGCCCTTGGCCGGCTGGACAGGCAGTTGCGGTCATTCTCTCAGCAGATCGGCCGGCAGGACGCGGTGTTTGAGAAGCAGGCGCGGCTGCGGCTGGAGCGGATGAGCGAACAGCTCGACGAACTGCTGCGGCAGGAACTCACCTTCACCCAGACCGAGACCTGGCGGACGGTGTATGAGGCGATCCTCTCCGGCTGTCAGGTGCGGCGGTATCTCAGCGTGGCGCTGATTGAGCACGAGGACTACTGGCGGGACCAGCCGGGACTGGCCAGCCTGGAGTTCAATTACGACTTGGTCCAATTCGGCTGGCACGTGCACCGGCGGTTCATCCTGGACGATTACTTCTGGCCGCCGCGGGCTGCGCATCCGGCGACGGAGGTGCTCGGGCCGATTCAGGAGCAGGCGACCCGCGGCATCGACATCAGTCTCCTCCGCAAGTCTCAACTGGAAAGCGAACCCCACCTGAACTGCGACTTCGGCATCTACGGCGAACGGGCCGCCGGCTATCAGAACGTGGACGACCAAGGGCGCACCACCCGCTACCTGGTCCGCTTCGGCAAGTCGGCGGTGGACGCGGCCGAGGAACTCTGGCGGCAGCTCGACCTGTACGCGGTTTCTCTGGATTTCGTACTGGATCAGCGGCCGTAGGGCGGTTACGATCCGGTGTACTCATGGCCACCGAGCTGTACCTGGATACGGCCCGGCTCGGCCGGATGTGCACCGAGGCACACAAGGCCGAGCGGGATTTCGCCAAGCTGGCCAGCCAGCTCGGCTCGTCGCTGTACTGGGAACGATTTTTAGTTAGCGGGTTTGACGCGCTCCCCGCGTCCCTTCGCCGGCGGTGTGCGGCGCTTGAGTGCTGGTGGGGGCTGGCAGGACTGCGACGGGGATTGGCTGATTTCGTTTCGCTTCCGCCCGCGGGGGCGATGCTCCTTGCCGGCCAATCGCGGACGCTGATCACGCTCGCCGCGGAGTCGCTGTTCGGACGTTGCCGCCGCGTGCTGGCCACTGACCTGGAATGGCCGCCGTATCTGGCCGTGCTGAAACAGGCCGCGCTCCGGCATGGAAAGTCACTCCACGTGCTGCCGCTCCGCGGCCGGGTGCTGACCGCTGGGTGTGATCGGAGTGAGCTGATCGAACGCATCGTGTCCGCTTACCGCAGTCACGACTGTGACGGACTGTTCCTCAGCGACATCACCCACACCGGCGTGCGGATTCCCTATCAGCAGGTACTGCGGCGCATGACTCCGGTCGAGCGTCCCCGGTTCGTAGTCATTGATGGCGCCCAGGCGTTCGCACAGCGGCCCGTCAGCTTGAGCAATGGTGAGGTTGACCTGTACCTCGCCGGAACGCAGAAGTGGTTCGGTGCCTACCATCCATTGCGGCTGGCGTTTGTCGGCCCGCGTGTGACCGGGGTCGAGGCGTCGATGCGACGCATGCTGGTCCGACGGGAGATGGTTGACCCCCTCTCCAGTTTCTGTGAAGCGACGGCTTCCGGCGACTGGTCCCCCTACGGTGAGACGGTCAATCTGTCGGCGCTGATGACGGCCGCGGGTGCATTGGCCGGCTGGAAGAAATCCGCCGCTGGAATCGACGCTCGCTGGCGCGTCCGCCGCATCAATCGACGGCGCATCCTGCACGCCATTGCACCGACCGCCCGGCCGGTGATCGACGAGTCACTCTCCGCCGGCATCGCCTTGGTGCAGATGGACGGCATCCATGCCTCGGGGCTCCCCTCCCGCGCCTCGCTTCGCGAGGCGCTCGCTCGACGGGGCGTCGTCGCGAGCGAACCGCTTCGCGGTTTAATTCGCTTGTCAATGCCGGCGAAAGTCCTCTCACCGGGGTCACTCCGCCGTTTGCAGGCCGCGTTCTGCAGGGTGAGGCGTTCACTGACACGCTCCGCATCTGATCATGACCAGCTCATCCCCCTGCAGCAGTCC
>JAHBXU010000486.1 GCA_019636315.1 Planctomycetaceae bacterium
GCCGCGAGCGTGAGCGACCGGTCGCTCACGCTCGCGGCGCTGAGGATCCTCTATCATCTGACGACTGACAAAGCCCCACGCTCCGACGATTGGAAATGCCGCAAGACGTTGCTCAACGAAAACTGTTGGAGCGTCCGCCGGCCGTCATGCTGGGGCCGGTCCCCAGGTAGTAGATGGCGGGGTCGTCGACAATCCAGGGCGTGGACCACGACGTGCCATTATCGATGGTGCACACGTCGAAGAAGATCGTATTGAAGTACTGCCCCGTACGACTGTAGGGGCGCGTGGAAACGATGAGATCACGTGCCGTCAGATCGTCCACGCCAGGCTTCGCATAGTAGTGCACGCGAGAGTCGGCCGTGAGAGACATACCGATCGTCCACCAGCCGGTCTGGGTGATGCGGGGGCCGATGATGTCCTGCCCGTCATTTCCGGCGCGAATGATCAGCACCGCGTGATCTTCCTTGTAACGCTTGTCCTTCGCGCAGTTGTACTGAATGAAGATGCCCGGATAGTACGGCTCAATCTCAGTGACGGTCTTGTTGCGTTTGAAGAACAACCCGCCGACCTCTTTGGACGTTTCGTGCGGGCCTTGAACTCCGCACCGCAATCCAAAGGAAACGCCGGTCCGTTGTTCCCAATGCTCCCAGGGGGGCAGAAACACGCGGCAGACGAAGTTGGGCGAGCTGGAAATTGGCAGCGCCTTGGCCTTCATAATGAGGTCGTCCTGCGCCTGCTGGTAGCCAGGCCGTCCGGGGATGCCGGTGTCCCGCGAACGCAGGTACAAACTTCCCGTGCTGCCGGGCAGGCCGCCACCGGGTGTTTCGATGCGTTGGACGACGTCGGGCACGCCGCGCTTGGGGCTTTCGTACCACTTGCCGTTGGACGACTGCCCCAGTGGGAAGCGGATTTGCTCGTCTTCTTCCTTGCTGCTCTTGGGGAAGTTGAACGTGAAGCCCCATTCCGGGTCTTCAAAGTCGTCCATCTGAAGCAGGGTGCCGGTTCCCGGGACCACCTGAGCGGAAGCCGCGCCGGCCCCGACGATGAAGAAGCTCATCAGGACGATCGCCGCGTCCAGATGGTATTGCCGAACCGTCAACATGTGCCGTCCCCCGTTCTCGGTCCTTGAGCTTACGGCCTCGGCGCACATCAATGTGTGCCGATCAACGTGCCGTCGCCTGCCTCAGCAGGCATCGTGCCGCGCCGTGGAGGGCGCGCGTGTGACGACTCGTCCTGCGTGTCATATCGGTCGATTCGGCCGATCAGATGAACCATCCGCCTCGGATATCGCCCGCTGCGCCGTTGTTCCCCGGGTGGGGCAAGCTGGTGAGACTTTGCCGGGGGGGATTCTATTGGAAGTTCAGCAATCGGAATCGGGTGCGGTAGTCCGCTTTCCGCGGCATAGGCATCGATCTGTTCCACTGGTAAAGTCAAAGATGTGATCATTGAGCGGAGCGCCGACAAAAGGACGAATCCTTGTGGCTCTCCGTTTTCGCCCCGCCCCTGTTTGCCCGTCGCCGTTGCCGATGACCCGACCCCCCGCCCGAGAGTTGTCGCTCCTGATCTCTTTTCTGGCAGCGGTCGCGTCCCCGCACACCGGCCGCGCATTTGCGGAACCGCAGGTGCTGATTCCTGGTCTTGTCCTGGAACTCGTCGCCACGGAGCCGGACATCGTGACCCCGATTGGCCTGACCTTCGACCATCGCGGTCGACTGCTGGTCACGGAATCGCATACGCACTTTCCGGCCGACGGATACGCCGGTCCCAAGTTCGATCGCATTCGCATCCTGGAAGATCTCGACGGCGACGGACGGGCGGACCATTTCGCGAACTTCCTCGAAGGTCCCGAAAAGACTATGAGTCTGCGCCGCGGACCGGGTGATTGGATCTATGTCGCGACGCGGATGCAGGTCTTTCGAGTGCGCGACGCCGATGGGGACGGGATTGCCGACGAACGAGAGAGCATTGCCACACTCGACACGGAGGGCGATTATCCGCACAACGGACTGAGCGGGCTGTGCTTTGACGAAAGCGGCGCCCTCTACTTCGGTTTGGGGGAGAACCTGGGCGCGAGCTACACGCTGACCGGCAGCGATGGCGCCCGTTTCGTTGGCGGCGGCGAAGGAGGCAACATCTACCGCTGTGCGGCTGATGGAACGGGACTGACGCAGGTTGCCACCGGATTCTGGAATCCCTTTGGCATTTGCACCGACTCGTCTGGACGCATTTACACCGTCGGCAACGATCCCGACGCCAGTCCTCCCTGCCGGCTGTTGCACGTCGTCAACGGCGGGGATTATGGGTATCAGTTCCGTTATGGCCGTTCCGGCAAACACCCCCTGCAGGCCTGGGACGGAGAACTCCCCGGCACGCTTCCGATGGCGGCCGGGACCGGAGAAGCCCCGTCCGGTGTTGTGCAGTGGCATGGTCAGCTCTATGCCACGAGCTGGGGAGAGCACCGCATCGAGCGGTTTACCCTGAAGCCGCACGGTGCGTCCGTTCTGGCCGATCGCGAGGTTGTCGTGCAGGGAGATGGCCAATTCCGTCCGGTCGATCTGGCGATTGCTCCCGACGGCTCGCTCTACTTCACCGATTGGGTCGATCAGAGCTACAACGTTCACGGTAAGGGGCGCGTCTGGCGATTGCGATGGGACCAACCGCCTCCCGATGTCGCAGTGCCCCCCCTCAGCGATGACGAGCAACGCGCACAGCGATCGAGCCGCACACTGGATTGGGAAGCGGTCCGATCGGAAGACCCGTTTCTGCATCATGCCGCCATGACGGCGCTCATTGGCTCGCCGCTGCTAACGGCAGATGTTCTTTCCGCTCGCGATGTCGCACGCGAGCGGCTCGCGATTCTCGAAGCGGCTCGACGCAGCACAATTCTTCCTCAGACACGTGACGCCCTGCTGGCAGCGGCACTTCAGGATCGAGACCCGTCGGTGCGGCTGTTCGCTGTTCGCTGGATCGCGGATCAACGACTGACGGCATTTCGTTCGGCACTGGAGTCCCTGCTGATGGACGACTCACTCTCCGCGTCCCACTTTCAAGCAGTGATCGCGGCGATCGAATGGCTCGATTCAGGAAATGTCGAGCGAGGCCGTGTTCCGGGGGAAGCCGCACTGCTCGCGGCACTCGACGACACTGCGCGTCCCCATCTTCAGGCAATGGCGATTAAGACGTTGCCGGCTGACCATGCAGTCCTCACGGCGGAACGTCTCGCCGAGTTCATCCGACAAGCGAGTGACCCACAAGTCCAGATCGAGGCGGCCCGCACATTGGCGATTCGCTCCACTCCCGACGTGACCGAGGTTCGCGCGGCGTTGGCTGACGACGCACAGATCGCGCCCGCGCTGCGCGAGATCGTGCGGGCCGGGATCGCTCCGGCCGAATCATCCCCGCCCGGCTCAGCAACGTCGGTTTCGACGAGTCCGCAACCCGTCGACGTCGCGGCATGGGCCGCGCTGCTCGATGGCCCCGCCAGCGCTGAGCGCGGTTGGCTCGTCTTTTTCGGGCAAGGGAAGGTCCGCTGCGCCAGTTGTCACCGGTTGGATGTGCGCGGCGCCGATGTCGGACCCGATCTGACGGGCATTGGTCGAAGGATGGACCGTGAACGGCTCCTGGAGTCGATCCTCACGCCCAGTCGCGAGGTCGCCCCCCGCTACGTTCCATGGGCCGTCGTGACGCAGGACGGTCGCGTCTTTAACGGCCTGTCGCTCGGCGTCGTCAACGGAGGTCTGGACGAACGGTTCCTCACCGCCGATGGGAAAACATTCGACGTCCCCATCGCAGAGATTGAATCGCGAAAGCTGTCAACGCAATCGATCATGCCCGATGGGTTGCATCAACTGCTGAGCATCGAGGAACTACGTGACTTGCTCGCGCTGCTTTCCGAGTAGGCGGCACTCCCGGTCGACGGCCTGTGTATTGCGATTCCGTTGACTCACTTGTCGGTGTATCCGGGGAGTGCACGGATCTCTGTGAGAATTTCCGCCCGGAGTGCATCTGCCGCAGCTCCAGGGGGTGGGGCCTGCGGACGTTTCGCGTCGAATTCGGCGCAAAGCGGCACATAGCGTGGAATCCGGAATCCTCCATCGGCCAATGCGTCGAGTCGCTGGGGCGCCGACTGGAGGTGCTCGAAGAGTGCAATCCCCGCCAGGTCGGCCGAGTAATCCGC
>JAHBXU010000487.1 GCA_019636315.1 Planctomycetaceae bacterium
CAGACGCTGACGACTATCTGGAGGATGAGTTCGGTACCGGACGCTCATAGCTGACCGGCACGACGACCGCATCGGCATCGAGCGTCCGCTCAAACCGATGGACATCCTGCGATTGCGGCAGGTACACGGACAGGGCCTGCTTGTGGCGATCAACCGCCCGAAGACTCTCCTCTGGAACGCCAAGCAGAAGGCGGCTGAACTCGGAGAGGGCCACCAGATCCTTCAATTGGTCGACGAGCGGCTGGCGGCGCTGGGCGATTGCGGAGTGATGCACGGTTCCCTGAGCCGCACGTTGATCCCATTGATCAATACGGGCAATCAGGTCGCTCAACTGCTGGTCGGTCTTCTCGGTTGCGACCGACAGATTGAGACGCGAGTTCACCGTCCCCGCAGCGAGGGCGCATCCCAGGCGGGTCAGCAGATCGGCGAATGTTTCGGGTTCAATACCCCGTGCGGTGAGGACCGACATCAGCTTCGGGTTGCGTCGCCAACGTTCGGCCTGGTCGACCGGATCGAATGTCCGTCGGTATTCGCGGCGATAGGCGTTGACCAGCGTCTGGGCCGGCAGACGATCGTCAATCGCGGGGCTGGGGAGCGGCTCGAAGCTGGGAAGCTGTCCCGCAGAGAATTCCCCCACGATCGCCAGGAACGTCGTAATCTCCTCCTCACTGAGCGGCGTCTCGAAGGTGGCGCCGGCCCGGCGGGCGAGCGGTGTGCTTGGTTCCTTCGTGGTGTTGGCATCGCCACACCCGCTCACACAGCAAGAGAGAACGAGAAACAGGCACGATGCCCGGAACCGTTCGACCTGTCGAGGCGGGCGAGAATCGGTCGTCGCGAATGAGGTTCGGTCTGCAGAAAAGAATGTCATGACGACCTCAAAGCGTCACCCTAAGCCAGTGTGGAACGACAGGCGCGGTTCATAGGCGTCGCCCAGGATCACGTCAACCCGAAAGTAGATAGCATTTGGCGCCTCACACTGCGGCGGGTGTGTTGTAACATGCTGCAGTGAATGGTGTTGTGGTTTTGTTGGGCCTGGTATCTCCCGTTGACGCTTCCGCTGGCTCGGTCGTATACTCCCGCCCCTTTTCCAATTCCCCGCGTTCGCGGTGACGCACCGGCGCGCCGATTTCGTCGCCTGTTCTGTCTCGATCGGTCACAGCCTATGACGGCGGTCCCCAACACGCGGCACACCCTTGTGCCGTATCGCCAGTTCGAACAGTTGCGTGAGGCAAAGGACATTTTGTGTCGTGAGGCCGACGCGCTCCGGGACGTGGCCAGTCGCCTGGATGTCCGTTTTTGCGAGGCGGTCGAGTTGCTTCTCCACTGTCGCGGGCGGGTGATTGTGACGGGGATGGGAAAAGCGGGACTCGTTGGGCAGAAGATCGCCGCGACGTTGTCGTCCACCGGAACGAAGGCGCAGTTTCTTCATCCGGCGGAGGCCGTGCATGGCGACCTGGGTTGCCTCTGCGCGGAGGACGTTGTGCTGGCACTCTCGAACAGCGGCGAGACCGAGGAAGTCTGCCGATTGTTGCCGTTGTTCGAAAGGATTGGTGCTCCGGTCGTTGCGGTTACGAGTTCCGAAACGAGTTCACTCGCGGTCCATGCAAAAGCCACGATCTGCCTGGGGCGTCTGCAAGAGGTTGGCATCCACGGTCTGGCCCCGTCGACGACCACCACCGCCATGTTGGCGGTCGGCGATGCGCTGGCGTTGGTCGCGGCCCGTCAGCGCGGATTGACGCCCGAATTGTTTGCCGTCGTGCATCCGGCCGGAACACTGGGCCGCAAATTGATGCGTGTCAGAGACATGATGCGCCGCGGGCCGGATGTGCGGATTGCCTCGCAATTGGCGACGGTCCGGGAGGTGTTCACCACACTGGCGCGACCCGGACGGCGTAGCGGGGCCATCATTCTCGTGGATGAACAACAGCAGGTGCGCGGGCTGTTCACCGACAGCGACCTTGCCCGCTTGATGGAGCGCCGTTCAGACAACCAGTTTGACCGGCCGATCAGAGACGTGATGACCTGTCATCCGGTGACTGTTTTAGAAGACGACACGCTGGGGCAGGTCGTCGACATGCTCGCGGGGCGCAAGTTCAGCGAACTGCCTGTCGTCAATGCGCGGGACGAACCCGTGGGCCTGATCGATATCACGGACGTCATTGGATTGTTGCCAGCCGCGGAGGAGTCCGCTTCCAATTCTGTCCGACACGAACGCTGATTCGAGACCGACTTCGCCTCGCACCCGTTTTTTCCACGACGTCCAAAGCAAAGAAGCCGATGGCTCCGAGTGTGAGAGCATCGATTGCGGTGGTCCTGCTGTACGCCGCATCCCGGGCGTATGCGGCCGTCATCGCTCCATGGACAACGCCGGTTGTGCAGCCGGCGCCCTTCACCGACGCACCGCGCGCAACGGTCGAAATTCCTTCCGACGCGGTTCTAGTTGCTCAGCGACATCTCCCGCATGCCGCGTGGGCCGTTGACGCGAAGGTTCGCATGCGGCGCGGCGAGAACGAAGGGTTTGTGTACTTCAATGAGCTGCGGCGGATCGAGGACGACCGGCAAAACCGTGTACGGTTTACCCCCTTCGCCCTCGTCTGGATTGATCCCAAACAGCCCGAGGCGGCTCCCTACACCGTGACGTGCGACTCGGCCGTCGTGGAGTTTTCGGAGAAGTTCGATCCGCGATTGGGACATTCCGGCGGGAACCGGATGATCGGCGGGCAGTTCATCGGTGAAGTCCAGATCGCCGGTCCCAACGGCCTGCTGCTTCGCGGCAAGAGCTTCTGGTTGTCGGAGGGGCAGAGAGGGCGCGGCCACTTGTCCAGCGAGTTTGAAATCACATTCGCCTATGGACCGTCGGCCGATCAACGAACGAGCGTCCGGGGGCGCGCGGACCGCTTCGACCTCCGCCTGATGACCGGGGACGACTCCCTGCTGGGGCAGGATCTGCCCCGCATCGGAGGCGTCGAGCGGATCGTGCTCTTGGAAAACGTATCCGTCGAACTGGTCGTCGATGACGATGGACGCCTGCTGCCGATCTCGCTGCAGAGCGACAATCGCTTCGAGTACGACGTCGAGAACATGCTGGCCGAATTCAATGAGAATGTTCGCGTCGCCATGCCAACGCACGAGGAGGGCGATCCGGAGCAGTTTGACCGTCTGCACTGCGATCGGCTGGCCCTGTCGTTTGAACCGAAACCACCGGCGCACAACGGAATGGTCGAACACACCGAATCCCCGGACGGGATTCAACTCGCGGGAGCAACGTCGTCCGCCGCGAAGCCTCGTCATTCACTCGATCTCGATCTGCAGCTGCGCACGCTCACCGCGCTGGGACGCGAGGTGATCCTGTCGTCCGAGAAAAACGAACTGCACGGCCAGATGGGCGAACTGTTTTACGATGTCGGATCTCGGACCATCCAGATGCTGCGTGACGAGCAGAGCGAACACGCGGAGGTCCGTTATGGTTCCTTTGTGTTGATCTGCCCCGAGATTCGGCTGTTGCACGACGAGCATGATCAGGGGGTGCTGCGTGGTGCGTGGTGCGAGGGCGCCGGTCAAGTCCTGGCTCTTAACGCTGAGTCGGGGGAAATGGACCTCGAAGCCGGCTGGAGCGAACGATTAACGTTGTCTGAGGAGTCCGGAACCGCGTGGAACCGCCTCGATCTTCTTGGGGAAGCCTATGTCATCCATCCGCAACAGCAGATGGGCGTTGTCGGCGACCGTTTGCAGGTGTGGTTTGATCGGAGCGAACTGGAGTCGTCTCGACAAGAGGTCACGGGGCGCCCGGAGGGCAGTGTTTCGCCCTTGCGGCGGGTGCTTGCGGAACAAACCGGCGACACGCCGGTCTGGATGGTCAGCCCGGATCTCCGCTTGAAGTCGCGACGCGTGCAGGCGGACTTCAGTACGGCCTCGCGACGTCACCCGCTCGCGGCGTCGTCGCGCGACCCGGTCATGTTTGGTGGACGCCGGGCCGGCGGGCAGGAACGGACGCCGATCGCTGTCACCGCTGGTGACGTCCAGGCGTCGATTACCATCGATCCGGTTACCAATCGGCCGGACGTCACAGAACTGACCGCGTCGACGGATGTGCGAATTGATCGGAGTCCGCCGGTCGGCGACAAGGAAGCGGCCCCCGGTTCAATCGAGGGCCCGTTCTCCGTGGAGTGCGAGAC
>JAHBXU010000488.1 GCA_019636315.1 Planctomycetaceae bacterium
AGCTGATCGGCGACGACACGGCCCGCGAGCTGTTCGGCATGCCGGTCGAGATCAACCCCCATGAGAAGGACCTCTCCTGGTACCAGATCGGTCTTATCTCCGGGTACACGCCGCTCCGATCGCTCCAACTTCGCGCGGTGACCGACTCCGACGTCCGGCGGCTGGGCGGACTCCAGAACCTCCAGTCCCTGGGGCTGTACGATTCATCGATCACCGATAGAGCCTGCGCGACGATTGGCAGGTTCCCGCTCCTCCAACACCTGTCTGTCGAAAACGGCGAGGGATCGCCGTCGGCCCGGATCACGGACGAGGGTCTGAAATCAATCTCCGGACTGACTCAACTCAGAAGTTTATATCTCCATTCCTCTGAGATCACCGACGACGGACTCGCCCACCTTGGACAACTCACCGCGCTGACCAATCTCGGCCTCTCCAATTCCCAGATCCAGGGCCACGGCCTCTCGCACCTCGCACAACTCCCCGGTCTGCGGTATGTCTGGCTTGAGAATTGTCCATTGCAGGGAGACCGTCTCAGGAGTTTGGCCGCGTCCCCGTCGCTGCAGGGGCTGACCCTCGCCGGCTCGACCGCGACCGACGAGATGCTCCCACATCTCATCCCCCTCCGCTCGCTCCAGTATGTCAACTTCACGAGATCGCGAGTGACCCGGGAAGGCTGTCGCGCGCTCCTCGAAGCGCGGCCCGATCTCAAGATCCGGGACGCAGACGATATCCGCGTCGAACCGTAGGTTTCTACAGATAGTTGAGTTGAAAGGGCTTTGTCCAACCTGTCGCCATTGCAAATCCCAAGCCGACGGCTTTGCCGTCGGACAGTTGCAAATGTCGCGTTGAACACCCTCTCGGCCGATCAGGAGTATCAGCCGGCGATCGTCCGACGGCAAAGCCGTCGGCTTGGGAGTGGTTCAAACGATGGGAGTGGGTTCAAACGCCAGTCGGTCCAACAGCGTCAGCAACGGCGAAACGTCGCTGGTGCCGTTTCGCCCACACCATCTGTCTTGGCCCGGCCATTGGCCGCCAGGTGCTCCAGGAGCAGGTAGACGGTTTCGACTTGATCCTGTGCGCTGGCCTGGGCGGCGATGGCTTCGGCCGTCTGCGGCGCGGAGGAGAGTGCCGCGATGATTCGCCCCTGCAGCGCCAGGATCGAGGCGGCGGCCTTCTTGCCCGCTTCCACGCCCGGTTGATGATAGGCGTTGATGCCGACGAGGTTCGCATACAGCCCGACGGCCCGCTCGAACAGGGCGATCAGGCCGCCGACCGTCCGGGCGTCGACGCGCTGCACGGTGATCGTGATCGACTCGCGGCCGTTCTCCGAAAGCGCCTCGCGTGTGCCGAGTAGGAATCCATGCAGGAAATCGCCGGCGGTGACTCCCGGTTCCATTTCCAGCGTTGACCCACCCGACTCCAGCACGCGAAGAAACACGACGAAGAAATTGTCGATCCCCTCGCGCAATTGCTGGACGTAAGCGTGTTGATCGGTCGACCCCTTGTTGCCATACACGGCCAGACCCTGATCGACGCGGCGGCCCTGCAAGTCGAACTGCTTGCCCAGCGACTCCATCACCAGTTGTTGGAGGTACCGACTGAACAGCAGCAGCCGATCCTTGTAGGGGAGCACGACCATGTCCTTGCGGCCCTGCCCCCCCGTGGCGTGATGCCACGCCAGCGCCAGGAGCGCGGCTGGATTCTGGCGCACGTCGTGCTTCCGCGTGGCCTCGTCGCAAGCCGCGGCTCCGGAAAGTAGCCCATCGACATCAATCCCTTGAAGAGCCGCGGGCAGGAGTCCCACCGCCGAAAGGACGCTCGTCCGTCCGCCAATCCAGTCGAACATCGGAAAACGAGCCAGCCAGCCTTGCTCGACGGCGACGTGATCCATCTGCGAACCCGGCATGGTGATGGCGACCGCATGACCGGCGAAGTCCAAGCCTGCCTGACGATACGCATCGGCAACGAGCAGCATCCCGTTCCGCGTCTCGGGTGTGCCGCCGCTCTTGGAGGTCACCAGGCAGAGCGTTTCTCCGAGCTGCCCTGCGAGTTCCTCCAGAACACGGGCAATGCCGTCGGGGTCGGTATTGTCGATGAAGTAGACCGACATCCTGTCGCCTTCTGGACTCCCCAGCGCGTCGGCGACAAACATCGGACCGAGTGCGGACCCGCCGATGCCGATCGACAGGACGCGCGTGAAACGTTCCGCCGACGGCGGTCGGATGCGGCCTTCATGGACGGCCGCCGCGAACGATTTGACGTCGGCCACTGTCTGACGGATCTCGGCCGCGATCTCGGGCGTCGGGGCCAACTCGGGCGCGCGCAGCCAGTAGTGGCCCACGATGCGCTTCTCATCGGGATTCGCGATCCCGCCCCCCTCCAACGCGTCCATCGCCTCAAACGCGTGCCGAAGCGGTTCACGCATTTCTTCCAGGAACGGCTGGTCACAGTGCATGCGACTGAGATCCAGTGTGAGTCCCAGTGCGGGGGCGTGACACTGGCGGTTCTGAAATTGTTGCCACGGAGTCATCGTACTCATCCGGTTTTCCTCTCCTCTGAACATCGCTGAATCAGCATCCATTGTTGATGTGCGTCATCTCACAGGGCGCCGCGCCGGTGCCTTTCGTCGAGCAGGCGAAAGTCGTGCCGATCTCCCACAAGCACAGTGTCAGCCATTCCCAGGAACAATCCCGTGCCGACGACGCCGGGAATCGCACGGAGGTCCTGCTCCATCTGACCTGCGTCTTTGAGCGGAGCGATCTCGCAATCCATGATGTGATTGCCGTTATCCGTCACGAGCAGGCGGCCCTCTTGAACGCAGGGAACCGGGCGACAACCGAGAGCGCGCAACCGCCGGTCACACAACGGGAGTCCAAAGGGGACGACTTCCACCGGAAGTTTTCCGCGGCTTCCCAACTGAGGCACCAGTTTCTCTTCGCCGATGAGGATGATCAATCTCCGTGAGGAGGCCGCGACGATCTTTTCGCGGACGAGCGCGCGGCCGTACCCCTTGATGAGGTTCAACTCCGGGTCGACTTCGTCCGCCCCGTCAACGGTCATGTCGAGGAGGCCGGCATCCGCGAGGTTCAATAACGGAATGCCTTCCGCCTGCGCCAGGCGAGCTGTTTCTTCTGACGTGGCGACTCCGGCGACGCGCAGGTCCCCGCATCGGACCCGCTCGCCGAGCGCCCTCACAAAGGCCTGAGCCGCGCGACCGGAACCGAGTCCGATCTGCGAATCGTTTCTGACCAGTTGCAGCGCCCGTTCGACAATCGTCATGGACGCGGTCCTGTACTCTGGAGAACAGGAAGAGCGCTCTTCCTTGGTGACGAGTATATCGAAACTCGCGGATCCCGCGCCATCGATTCGCCAGTTCTCCAAGGTCAACGGCTCGAGAGCGGATTTCATGCCGACGGTCTATTGTCCGTCCGCTTCACGGTTCGCTCGATCCTCGATCCGATACAACGCCCGATCCGTCCGCAGGAACAGGGCGTCGCCGCTCACAGCGGGCGACGACTTGATGTGGCCCAGCAGCTTATTCGTCGCAACAATCTGAAGCCGCTTGCCCAACGAGACAACCTGCGTCATTCCCGCCTCGCTGCAGAAATAGAGATGCCGTCCGTCGGTGATGGGCGACGCCGAGTAGTTGCCCCCGAGGCGCTTGGTCCAGACTCGTTCACCAGTGGTGACATCGACTGCCGTCGCAATGCCCGGGTTCGAGCAGAAGAAGACCCTGTCTTCAATAACAATCGGCGACGGCGTCTCGGGCACCGCCTTGTCGTAGGACCATTTGACGTGTGAGTCCGTGATGTTACCCTGCCCTCCAAGGCGAATCGCCAGGATTTTAGGGCTATAGAAGCCGGTGGCCACATACGCGACCCCGTCCCGGGCAGCGGGCGCCGGCACCGTTGAGAACCCTTCGTAACGCGCATGCCATAGTTCGTCTCCCGTTGCGGGATCGTAACCGTGCACCTGGTCGGCGCCGGAACTGATTAACTGCGTCCGGCCGTCATAATCGACGAGGAGAGGCGTCGAAAAGGCGCGCTTCACAATCGGGTCATCGCGAAGCGGGGCCGAGCGCACGCGGCGCCAACGCTCCTGCCCGCTGCGTGTGTCGAGCGCCACGACGTACTGGGCATCGGCGCCGTCGCAGTTGATAATCAACAGAT
>JAHBXU010000489.1 GCA_019636315.1 Planctomycetaceae bacterium
ACTCGGCGAAACGACCGTGCGATTGTCGCTGACAGAGAAGAGGCCAGCCTGCGTATCAAGCCGCAACTCTCCCTGCCGCGCCTTCTCATCCGGCCCATGACAGGTAAAGCAGGCATCGGCCAGGATCGGCCGAACGTCCGCATTGAATCGAACTGGCGGCTGCGCGCCTCCTTCATTCACAAGCACGACGAGGAGGAAAGCCGCAACCATTTGCTGGACGGGCGTCGCATGGCAGAGTCGCGTCATGGCAGTGATCGGCGCACTGAGGACCTCGGAGCATCATTTGCAGCACCGATGATCATACCACGACCGGAGAGCGGTTGAACAATCCGCGGCGCTCACACTGACATGGCGCGCTCCGGAGCGAGTGCTGGATCGGACGTTCAGATCCTCACGATCGCGAAGCACACCTCCCTCGCCCCTTGGGAGAGAGGGACGTGCTTGTCACGCGGTCAGTTCGCGAATGGGCCGCGCAGACTCGGGCATCACGGTGACCGGACGGTCGTTGATGTCGCGCACGAACGTGTGCGGATCGATCCCCAGATTGTGGTAAACGGTCGCCAGCACGTCGCGATAGTCGATCGGCCGGGAGTCTGCATAGGCGGCCGTCTTGTCGGTCGAGCCGATCACCTGACCGACAGGCATCCCACCGCCCGCCATCAACACGGACTGCACCGGAGCCCAGTGGTCACGGCCCGCGTCCTTGTTGATCTTTGGCGTCCGCCCGAATTCACCCCACACAACAACCGTGACGTCGCGGTCCAGCCCACGATCAAAAAGATCCTGCACGAGAGCCGAAATGCCCGTATCGAATGTCGGCAAATGGTGTTTGAGATGCCCGAAATTATTGCCGTGTGTATCCCAGAAGCCATACGCCACCGTCACGACACGGACGCCGGCTTCGACAAGTTGCCGCGCAATGAGCAACTGGTCATTCCACATGGGGGCGCCGTCTCCGAGGTGATTGGACGACCCCTTGCCGTAACGCTCCCGGAGTTTGGGGTCTGCCCGCTCGACGTCCATGGCGTCGACCAGTTTCGACGACGTGAGGACTTCAAACGCGGAGCGATAGCTTTCATCCACATCCTCGAGCAGCCGGTTCTGATCGGCGAAACGGCGCACATCGTCAATCCGCTGCAGGAGTGCCTGGCGGGATTCAAATTGCGGCCGTTCGATGTACCGCAGGCTCATGCTGGCCACGTCCTCGCCGTCGGCCCTCACCTGGCGATAGGCGCTGCCAAGATATCCAGCCCCCGTGCTGTTGTAGGGCCGGTGCTGCATTGTGGGGAACAGATCGACGAACGGCGGGACCACGGGGTCCGTCGGTCCCTGCACCTTGGCGACGACGGACCCGAAGTTCGGATACCGGTCCTGCTCGACGGAGCGCATCGGGTATCCCGTCAGGTTCTGAAAGCTGGAATGCTCGTCCCTTTGTCCGACGACAGAGCGGATGATGCTGCACTTGTCGGTCACCTGAGCGATCCGAGGCAGCAGTTCGCAGACATCGAGGCCGGGGACGGCGGACGCAATGGGTTGGAATTCGCCCCGGACCTCGTCAGGTGCATCCGGCTTCAGGTCGAACGTATCCTGGTGCGAGATACCGCCCGACAGATACACCATGATCACCGCTTTGTGCGATGAGCCTGTGCGTTGCTCCGCCTGCAGGATCTGGGGAAGCGACAATCCACCCAGAGCCAGCGTGCCGACTTGCAGGAATGATCTCCGTGAGAGGCCGCCACAGAATCGTCGGGACGGTCCGATGAACTTTCGCATGGTTCAAACGACGGGGTTCTCTAGGATTACCTCGTCACGACCCGGCTGTGACGAACGACGCCCCACCGACCGTTGTTGCGAGCCACGACCCACGGGGTGTGCGAAACGTCCATTCTACCGACAACCAGGAGCAATGGGTAGACGTGCCCGGAAGGCGAAGGGCGGATGGGCCTTCGGCGTTATTCGTCCTGCGGCTCTTGCTGCGTCAGGCAGTGGAGCGTGCCGAGGCCCCAGACGAGGTCGACGGCGTGGATGCCGATGACGGGCCGGTCGCGGAACAGATCGGCCAGAATGCCGAGGGCGATCCGATCGTGCGGATCGTTGAATGTCGGGACGAGCACGGCCGCGTTCGCAATGTAGAAGTTGGCATAGCTGGCTGGCAGGCGCACACTATCGAAGGCGAGCGGCGCCGGCATTGGCAGGCGAATGACGTCCAGACGCGAGCCGTCTTCCAGCCGCGCGGATTCGAGACGTTCGCGATTCTCTTCCAGAATGCGATGATTCGGATCGTCGGCGTCTGGTTCTTCCGCGAGAACAACCGTGTTCCTGTTCACAAAGCGACACAGATCGTCGACGTGGCCGTGCGTGTCGTCGCCAACAATTCCGCGGCTCAGCCAAATGACGTTTCTCACCCCGAGCGATTTGCAGAGCACGGTCTCCATCTCCTCGCGGGTCAGCCCAGGATTGCGGACCTGAACCTGCTGATCGAGCAGACATTCCTCCGTGGTTAACAGCGTCCCCACGCCATTGACGTCGATCGCGCCCCCTTCCAACACCACATCGCGCCCTTCATGACGAATGGGAAACAATGGCGCACCCAATCGCTCAGCCAATTGTTCCGCGACACGGGCATCGAGTTGCCAATCGGGATACTTGGCCCACGCATTGAATCCGAAACGGGCAATGGCGAGGTGTTGCGGGTCAGCGATCGTCTTTTGCTCGCGGCCAGGAGTTGTATCGCGGCGGACGAAGATCGGTCCGAAGTCGCGGGTCCAGCCGCGGTTGGTAGGGATGACGAAGAACTCCACGCAAGTCAGATCCACGCCGACCCGGGTCAGCCGGTCGCAGACGTCCTGTTCGTGCTCTGTTGAGTTGACGAGGATGCGAACGGTCTCGCCCGGGGCCAGATGCCGCACGATTTCTCCATACGCCCATTGCACGGCCGGCAGCTTGTCGGGCCAGTCGCTTGCGTTGTGCGGCCAACCAATCCACGTCGCCGCATGCGGCTCCCACTCCGCCGGCATCGAGTAACCGGCGGCGGCTGGCGTCGTCTGGCGTTGATCCGAGGGGCTTGTCATGAAACTGTCGGTCCGGCTGTCATCACAAAAGGGGACGATTGAAAGCATCATAAGGCAGTCTGGAATGGCGGAGAAACGATGGGCGATCTCCGGAAATGCTCGACGCGAGAATATGGTTCGTGTCGCAGATGCGTCATGTTGAGCGGTTGTCGCCGTCGACCGCGTGCGCGTCGGGCGATTTCGGGTTCCCGGCTTTTTTTGCTTCCTCGATGCCTTGCCCGCTTTCGCCCATGCCCGTTTGCATTTACGATGTGCGTCTTCGCACTCCTCGGCTCAGCGGTGAACACATCTGGATACGAGCAACGAACCGAACACCAACCGGGGTGAGGAACCTGCGACGGGGCAATGGGTGGCGGCGACTGAAAACGAGCTTGACATCACCGTGGTGAGGGGGAGACGAACTCCATGAGCAGCGATATTCAAAACGGGGCGGCTCCAAACGCCAAGCGGCTGTTGTGGGCCGGATTCATGGCCATTCTCGCGGCCGGCGTCGGATTCTCCGTGCGTGCGGGCATCCTCGGTCAATGGGCCGAGCAGTTCGGCTTTACAATGACCGAACTGGGGGGGATCACCGGCGGCGGACTGACGGGCTTCGGCATTGTGATCATTATCACCTCGCTCGTCGCGGACAAAATCGGCTACGGAAAGTTGATGGCGCTGGCGTTCACTCTCGCCTTTGTCTCCGCAGTCGTCACTCTCGCGGCTCCTGTGGCGTTTCAATCGGGAGGTAAGTCGGCCGCGTTCTGGTGTCTGTTCCTTGGAATGTTTCTGTTCTCCATCGGAAACGGGATCGCGGAAGCGGTCGTCAATCCGCTGACGGCGGCTTTGTTCCCCAAGAATAAGACGCACTATCTCAATATCCTGCATGCCGGTTGGCCGGCAGGGCTCGTGCTGGGCGGACTGGCTTCGGCCATGATGGCGACCAAGGTCGGAACCGACGGAACAGTTCTCGCGCCGGCCGTCGACTGGAAGATTCAGATGTCGCTGTTTCTGATTCCGGTCGTGGTCTTCGGCGCCATGCTGTTGGGGCAGAAGTTCCCGAAGTCGGAAGCCGCCGCCGCCGGGGCTACGCTGGGGGAGATGGTGAGCACGC
>JAHBXU010000049.1 GCA_019636315.1 Planctomycetaceae bacterium
TCCAGGAGGAACTGGCGGAACTTGAACACGAGCTGTCTCCTGATGCGCCGTTGGCGGTCATCCCCGCTGGCGTCGATGGCCCGCACATCGCCGATCAACCCATTGACGACGCAGCACGCCGCGACCGGGTCGAAGACGAACTGGGAGACGTCCTCTTTGTCCTCGCGAACATCGCCCGTCGCTGGGGTGTCAATCCGGAAGAGGCCCTCCGTCGAAGCAACCGCAAGTTCTCCAACCGCTTTCGCGCCATCGAAGCGGGGCTCGCCAGTGAAGGGAAAAACATCCGCGACGTCGACCTCCCAGAGATGGAACGCCACTATCAGCGAGCCAAACAGCGCGAAGCCGCCCGCCGCTCAACATGATGAAATCCGCGCGGCGCGGCACCAAGAACGCTGATCCAATCGTCTCCTTCCGCGGCGACGGAGTTCCCCGCCAGGCATTCAGGATTTCCACTCCAGAATCGAACGCCGTGACAATGGACAGGAAGGTCGAAGACGGTAAGATTCACTCACACAAACCACTGGCCCAAGTGGCGGAATTGGCAGACGCGCTAGGTTCAGGACCTAGTGTCCGTAAAGGACGTGGAGGTTCGAGTCCTCTCTTGGGCAATGCTATGAAAGGGGTTGCGTCGACCGCGATGCAGCCCCTTTTGACGTTTGGGGGGTGGTGTTACCCAAAGTGTTACCTGACGAGACGGCTGCGTAGAGCCGGGACATGGTCGATTGAGCGTCCAGCCCCACATAGAAACGCAACGTGGTCTCGATCGATTCGTGCCGCATCAACTGTTGCAGGTCGATTGGCATCACCCGAACCGCCCACCGGGTGCCGAATGCCCGGCGGAAGTCGTGGGCGCTGGCATACTTCGTCCGGGCCTTGCTCATGTTGGACGATTCTAGCACCTTGACGACAGCAAGTCTGCCGATTTTGCTGATCATCCGCTCAATCACGTCTTGGGATGCCCGGCCATAGGCGTCATATCGCCCCGGCGGATTGAACACGAACCCGACCCGATCGGCTTCCGGCGTCATCATGAGCATCTCCGCAAACTCGGGAGCGATCGGCAGGAACCGGTCCCGGTTTCCCTTTTCATGGTCGGCGTCAATTCTGAGCATGGGATGATCGCCGCTCAGGTCGACCGACAGCCCACCGCCGTGGTCCCACGTGAGCTTGCAGGCTTCGCCGATCCGCAGCCCTGACCACCACAAGCCACGTAACAGGTGCTTCCAGGCTGCCGCCCGGTTCTCACCGACCACGCCCACCGTCTTGGCGAGCATCCGCTCAAATTCTTCTGTTGTGATGGGCCGGCCTTTCATCGGCGTGCGGCCGTCGGATTTGCGAGCGCGCTTGGGCATGGAGACTTTCGGGGCCGTGGTCAGCATCCCTTGAACGACCGCCCAATTGAGCGCCGCCCGGAGATGCGTTGAGTAGCTCCGAATCGTCGATTCAGAGAAATCCTTCTCCCGCATGCGATGCTGCCACAGCGTGACCTGAGCCGCTGTGACGTCCCGCAGCAACTTCGGGGCAATCAGTTTCTCGATGGATTTGAACGTCGCTCTGATGGGGTATTGCGTGTCTGTCGCCATCGCCGGCACGGCCTGATCTTCGTACCGCTCCCGAAAGTCTTCCCAAGTGGTCTTGCTGGGTGATTTGTACCGGCCTTCCTGCAACTGATCCTCCCACTTCCCGGCGACCTTGCTGGCGAGTCTCTTCGCGTCCTTCGCGCGCGTCTCCACACCGGTTGACCGGGCAATATGCTTCCCTGTGGCGGGGTCACGATACCGCATGTAGAGACACTTCCGGCCGTAGTCGACCACGTGCACTTTGATTTCATCACTCATCGTTCACACCTCGGTTGGAGTCCAGTCATCGCCGCCGGTCAGGCTGAACCAGCCTCGAACGGCGATCCGTCGGAATGCAATCAGCAAGGATGCTTCGGCCGCTGACAGAGGGCTATTTTCCATTGCACCGCGCCCCCGGACGCAGTGCAACTTGGCCGCGGGAATCCGCCGGCTTCCCATCAAAGAAACTTCGCGGAACCGAGTGTTCCCTCTTGGGTCTGGGATTCCTCCCAGCGCAGTTGCCGGATGTTGAGCAGGGACGATTTCCTTTGCCGCTTCTCCCACGGAGATGTGGACACGAGACGTCCTTTCGGCGCGCCGCGTGCACGCAAAGAGAGAGTGCATGCTCCCACAGGCGCTGTCAGGCGGTCGTGAGGCCGCCCCGGAGTCCTTACGGAACATCCGACACCGCGCAGGAGCATGCACTCTGCATTTCACGAGTTGGTTTGACATTCACGACGCTTTTCGGCTTTGACACTGGCGATTCTGCCCCCGGAGCGCCAACGTGTCAACGTTGAACCGGGCGTGATACGGTGACCATCATGAAGGAACCTCTGAACAATCGAGAACGACCATCGCGGCCGGGTTGGCCCATGCGGACGTTGGTCGGTTGGGTATTGTCTGTCGCGAGCGTCGGGCCGCTCGACATGATGAGTGATCGACAGATCATCCTCCATATGCGGCGATCACGAGGAGTTCTGCGGTGTCATGCGGGCCTGAGCCGGTTCCACTTTCAGTGCGGTCGACACTTGGGAAGCAATGGCCGACCCCGCGGCCGTCGAACAGGTCTTCCACGACATCAAGGAAGTGCACAGCGCCGGCCAGCAGCAACGGTGAAACGTGTGGGGCAACGTCGGCGCCGGGAACCGGCTGTCGTGGCTGTTCACCCTGATCGAACGGAGATCCTGGCGCCGCCATGCGTCGGAATGAGTGGCGCCCCTGGGACAACACACCTCGGCGACCAAGCGGGCGTCCTGCGCCGAGCGCTGCCTGCGACAAACGTGTGCGCCGCATCGAGCCACGCGCAGACTCCGTCAAGCAATCGAACGCCACGGCAATCAACCGGTGTCCCGCGGATGTTGAGCGATGGGAATTCACGACGTGCGGTCCTCCTCTAAAAACCGGAAAAATCCTGATAAATGAGTGTTATTCTCCTTGACGTTCTGGAGTGGAGTGCGTATCTCTTCTGGAACCTCTCTTAAGTGTGAGTTTTCGTGGCGATAACTCCGAGTTATCTTTAAACGATTTTACTTACGTGAGCAGCTCGTCAAGCTGCTAATCCCTGCCCGCAAGAATCTACCGCATTCCTCCGAGTGCGTCGCCTGATGCGGGAATCTTAGTTTGTTCGCACCTTTGATAAATACCACATCGGCTGTGGATCATTGATCCGGCCGATGGTGCGGTTTGTGTTGCTGCTGATCACTTGATTACTGGAGCGGGACGGCAGTGGTCCGTTGCTAAGTTGCGCTTGGGATATCTCATAGCTCCCCTGCCGTGATCCTGGCAGAGAGTCTCTCTGCCGACGCGCAGTGCTTTGATTCTTCGCTGATTTCTACTCGACTGATCCGCCTTGCTTCCTGGTTTCGGGGGGAAGAATGGAGTCGTTGTCGTTCCGGGAGTCTGCCGATTTCTCCGCCCACCGCCGCGCTGTCGGCCAGCGCGCTTGTCGTGGGCACGTGTTCGCGTCGCGCCGCGAATTGCTTCGGATGGTGCACGCTCCTGCATCGACTGTGGCACAGGCCGGCGTCCTCAGTGACCTGGCGGCCATTTCGGCGAGTCGCGGTCATTTCCGTGCCGCCCAGTGCGGTTGGCACCAGGCGCTGCGGCTTGATCCTGAACAAGCCGCCGCGCGACGTAATCTTGCTGTGCTCTCGTCTCTCCTCTCCGAGTGCCCGTCCGATGACGGCGTTCCGCAGCCGCGCATCGCCATTCTGAGCCTGCTCTTCAATTGGCCCTCGACGGGAGGCGGGACGATCCACACGAAGGAGCTTGCCGACGTGTTGCAGGCCGACGGGTACGACGTGCGGCATGTCTATGCCGTTTATGAACCGTGGGGCGTGGGCCATGTCGCAGAACAACGCGCGGTCCCCACCGTGCCGCTGCTGTTTCATGAACGCGAGTGGACCGCCGACAACATTCAGGACCGCTTCCGCGAAGCTGTCGACGCGTTTGCGCCGCACGCGGTGATCATCACCGATAGCTGGAACACCAAGCCGCTGTTGGCCGAGGCGGTGGCCGACTATCCCTATTTTCTGCGGCTGGCCGCGCTGGAAACGATCTGTCCCTTGAACAACGTCCGGCTCCTCTTCGAGAACGGCTGCATCATCCAATGTCTGCGAAACCAGTTGGCCGAACCGGAGTTCTGCCGGTCCTGCGTCCAGCATCTTGCGGGCCATTCCGGCGGGCTGCATCAGGCCGAGCGGGAGCTGGCGGGATTCGATGCAGAGGATTATCCCGAGCGGCTGCGACGGGCCTATCGGGGCGCGGCCGCCGTCCTGGCCGTAAACCCAGAAATTGCCGAACTCGTTCGCCCTTTCTGTCGGCGTGTGGAAGTGATCCCGAGCGGGTTTGATCCGACCCGTTTTTCAGAACTCCCGGAACCAGAAGAAGTACAAGAATCGCCGTCGACGCAGTTTCTGTTTGCCGGACTTGTTGATGAGCCGATGAAGGGATTTCCGGTTCTCTTCATGGCGTGTCGGCAATTGTGGAGTGAACGGAAGGACTTTGAACTGGTCGTGACGAGCGAGTGGCGCAGTGAATGGGATGCGCCGTTTATTCGCTGGATCGGCTGGCAGTCCCAGGCGGAACTTCCGCGTGCGATCGCACGGGCGGACGTCCTGGTGTTTCCGACGGTGGCTCAGGAGGCGCTGGGCCGATCGGCCGTCGAGGCGATGGGGTGTGGAAAGCCTGTCATTGCCAGCCGGCTGGGTGGTCTGACCTGGGTCGTGGAAGAGGAACGGACCGGGCTGATGGTGACGCCCGGCGATCCCGCGGATCTGGCATCGAAGATGGCCCGATTGATGGATCAGCCGGCATTGCGGCGACAGTGGGGACGTGCAGGCCGTGAGAAGTTCTCACGAGAGTTCACATGGCCTGTGATTCTGGAACGGTGCTACCGGCCGCTGCTTCCACAAACGGTCGCGACGTACGGAGCATCGCGGTGAGGAGACGCGAGTTGTTGTCCTGAAAAACGGAAGGATGAGGTCATGCGCGTGGCCGTGCTCTTCGATGACCGATGTCGGCCTGAAACAACGGGCGTCTATTGTCATCGGGCCTTGCAAGAACTGGCGGGCTGCGGACGCGTGACCGAAGTCGACCACATTCGTCCGTTGGATCTTTCACGATCTGACGCCCCTGCGGATCGCTGGGACTTGATCATCGCCGTCGATGACGGGTTGGACTACGACCTCCCGAGTGCGGTCGCGCCGACAGCCTGGTGGGCCATCGACACCCATCTCAATTTCAAGCGTGCATGGCAGCGCGCACGGCAAGCGCGATGGACGTTTGCGGCGCAGCGAAATGGTGCCGAGCAACTGCAGCAGCAGGGGATTGACGCGGTCTGGCTGCCCCTGGCGTGTGATCCAGAACTGCATGGCCGGCAGACGGTCGAAAACCTCTATGACTGGAGTTTTGTCGGCCATCTCTTTCCTGGCGAGCGGCAGCGGTTGGTCCACGAACTCGTGCGGAGATACCGCCGATCCTGCGTGGGAAATTACTATTTCGCCGCGATGGCAGCCGTCTATTCGGCCTCGAAGTGTGTCTTCAATCGGAGTCTGGTCGACGACATCAACATGCGGGTCTTCGAGGGACTTTGCAGCGGGTCGCTGCTCGTGACGAACGATCTCGCCGAGCGCGGATTGGCGGAATTATTTCAGGACGGCGTCCATCTGGCGACGTACCAGAGTGATGAGGAACTGTTCGACAAGATTTCGTACTATCTCACGCACCAGGCAGCCCGTGAACGGATCGCAGCGAACGGACGGGCGGAGGTGCTGGCCAGGCATACCTATCGCCACCGCATGGAACGGTTGCTGGATGTCGTCGCAGGGCGTGGAAACACGCGTGCGATCAAGGACACGTCGTCCTGGCTCGACGAGATCGATTTCGGCATCAAGACGTTCTTGCGGCCGCAGGCGCTCAAGCGGCTCTTCTCGTCGATCGACGCACATTATCCGGCGGCCCGCGTGACGATCGTCGATGACGGCGGGCTTACCCAGGCGGACGATGAGGACAGCCAGTTCTGTCGCGACCTGCTCGCCGCGCATCCGCACTGGCGATTGGTGAGCCTGCCTTTCGATTCAGGGGTTTCGGCGGGCCGCAATGCACTCGTGGCCGAAACCGACCGCCCGTACCTGCTATTGTTAGACGACGATTTCTGTTTCACGGCCGACACACGGATTGAGCGGTTGTGGGAGCGGTTGACGGCCGAGCCGACCCTTGATGTGGCGGCCGGCATGTGCGTCGACTGGGTCGATGGGGGCCGGCAGCCCCGGCAGTCTGGAGGTGTGTTGGAACGGCGGGGGACGGTGCTCGTTCACACGATGGCGGCGGGGGACGACGAAGGCGCCGGACGCTGCGATTACTTTCCTCATTTTGCACTCTTCCGCCGCACAGTCTTCTCGCGGGTCGCCTGGCGCGGCGGTGTCGGCGGCGAGCATTACGATTTCTGCCTGCAACTGCAGGAGCGCGGGATGTCCGCCATTCAGGACCCAACCGTCGTCATCGACCATCATCCGACGACGCCGGCGCTCGACGGCTATGCCGCGCGGCGGTGGGATTTCGCCGCCGCGCAGCAGGAGTTCCTGCAGCGGTGGAATCTGGAGCGTGTCGTGCAGGACGGCGTCACGATTGTGGAACGGACGAAGCACACGGATCATTCCCTGCCGCTGAAGTCGACGACCTATTTCGAGTTTGACCGGCCCGACGTGCAGGAACTGGTCCCGGTGACCGCCCGGCGGATTCTCGACATCGGTTGCGGCGCGGGTCGCTTAGGCGCGGCTCTGAAAGCCCGGCAACCGGCACATGTCACCGGCGTTGAATGGAATCCCGGTGCGGCCGCCATTGCCCGTACGCAGCTTGACGACGTGCGGAATGTCAACCTGGAAACGGACGACGTCCAGTTCGCCGAGAGCCAGTTCGACTGTGTGATCTGCGCCGACATCCTGGAACACTTGCGGCAACCGGAGCGGCTTCTGAAAAAGATTCGCCGCTGGCTGGCGCCGGAAGGCGCACTGGTCGTCAGCGTCCCCAACGTCCGGAACCACACGGTCGTCGGATCGCTCCTGGCCGGCAACTGGACTTATGAGTCGGCCGGTCTGCTCGACGCGGATCACGTCCGGTTCTTCACCCGCCGCGAGTTGGAGAAGCTCCTGTTCCGCACGGGGTTCGTGATCGACGACTGGCGGATGGTGCCGGGGGAAGGGTTTGCGGAATGGCACCATGAAGGTCAGCCGTCAGAAATCTCTGTCGGCGGGCTGCAGATCCGTGCGGCGTCAGCGGCGGATGCCGCAGAGTTCTTTGCCTACCAGTATCTGGTTCGTGCGGTGCCGCAGCCGTTCTCTTCCCCCACGACGCCGGGCGCGGACGGTCTGACGTCCATCGTCCTTGTCACCTGGAATCAGCAGCCCTACACGCAGATGTGTCTCGACAGCCTGCGGCTGCGGACGGATGAGCCATACGAGCTGATCGTGGTGGACAACGGCTCGACCGACGGGACGGTGGAGTGGCTCCGCGCCCAGCCGGACATTCGGCTCATTGAGAACACCGAGAATCGCGGCTTTCCGGCAGCCGTCAATCAGGGACTCCGCATCGCCCGCGGAGAGCACCTGCTGCTGCTCAACAACGACACGATTCTGACGACGGGCTGGCTGCGGCGGATGCTTGATGTGCTGCATTCTGATCGCACGGTCGGCCTGGTCGGTCCCACCTCGAACTATGTCGGCAGCGACCAGGAGATTCCCGTGGACTATACACGCCTCGCCAATCTTGACGGCTTCGCCTGGGCCCGCCACCGCCGGTTGGTGGAGTGGGGAGAACCGCTGGTGCAGGAAACCGACCGTCTGATCGGGTTCTGCCTTCTGTTCAAGCGAGAGGTCCTTGACGCGGTGGGAGGGTTGGATGAACGGTTCGGCATCGGCTGCTTTGAGGACGACGATTTCTGTCGGCGGGCACGCCTCTCCGGTTATCGGGCGATGATCGCCCGCGCTGCCTTCATCCATCACTTCGGCAGCGTTACGTTTCAGGCCAGCGGCGCCAACCTGGGTGCTCTGCTACGGAAAAACCAGCGGGTTTACGAGCAGAAATGGAACGAGGAAGGAGTTCGTCCAGGGACCGGGAATCACCAAGAAACGGCGTGGGGCGAGAGATTGGTGGCGAATGGAACGAACGCATCGGAATGCCATGTCTCGGCCCCCCAGGGAGCACCCCGGCCGGCGGTCATTCTTGCCCAGGATGCCGACGGAAATCTGATCATCGCACCGAACTCCGTGCGGCTGTCGGGATGCCTGATCGTTCGTGATAACGAAACCACGATCCGGGCCTGTCTCGAAAGCCTGAAGCCGTGGGTCGATGAGCTGATCGTCGTCGACACCGGGTCGACCGACGCCACACCGCGGATTGCGGAAGAGATCGGGGCACGGGTGTTTCCCTGGGCCTGGCGGGATGATTTCGCGGCAGCGCGGAATGTGTCTCTCGACCGCGCCCGCGGCGAATGGCTCTTCTGGATGGATTCCGACGATGTCATTTCAGAGGACTGCGGGCGAAAGCTCCACGCCTTGGCGAATGGCGACCATCCCGACGAACGGCTCGGCTATGTCATGCAGGTGCATTGTCCGGGGGACGATCCGACCGACGTCACCGTTGTCGATCATGTCAAGCTGTTCCGCAATCGGCCCGATCTCCGGTTCGAGTTTCGGATTCATGAACAGATCCTGCCCGCGATCCGCCGGGCGGGAGGTGAGGTCGCCTTCACGGAAATTTACGTCGTCCATGCCGGCTACGACCGAAGCAGGGACGGACAGGCGAAGAAGCTGGAGCGGGATTTCAAACTGCTGCATCGGGAGCTGGGCGATCGACCCGATCATCCCTTCGTGCTCTTCAACCTGGGCATGACGCATGCCGATTGCGGGCAACATGCCCAGGCGATTGGTCGTTTGCAGC
This sequence comes from Planctomycetaceae bacterium, assembly GCA_019636315.1. GTDB lineage: Bacteria > Planctomycetota > Planctomycetia > Planctomycetales > Planctomycetaceae > JAHBXU01. The sequence goes on from JAHBXU010000049.1 coordinate 8,997, forward strand.
GGTGCCTGGACGTTTCGGGGCCGGACGAATCGCACGTTCGCAAAGCCTATGCGCTCCTGATTCATTCACTCCTGCAAACGCAGAGGCTGGATGAGGCGGAACAGGTCTGTCATCAGGGACGCACAATTTTTCCGGACGACAAGGAACTCCTGTTCCGTCAGGCCATGCTGAAGCAGCAGCAGGGGCGCCTGGAGGCGGCCGTCGCCAGCTATCATGAGGTTCTGTCGATCACCGATGGCCGGCATTTTACGAGCGTCGACGCGGGGTTGGGTGGCTTCAAAGCCCGTCATAACCTCGCGATCCTGCATGAGGAACTGGAGGATTTCGAGAGCGCGGTCCACGAATGGCGACGGATCACTGAAGAGCAGCGGGACTACGCGCCGGCCTGGCGGGGACTGATCGATGCTTTGGCAAAGCTGGGGCGCGCGGAGGACATTGCGCCCGTGTCTGCGGCAGTGGCCGACGATCCCCATCCCCGGCTCCGTAGTGTGGCGCTCTATGGCGCAGGGCGGCAGTTCGAGTTGCGTGGTGAAACCGATCAAGCCCTGGCGTTGTTTGCCGCGGCGGATCGTCTCGATCCGCAGGAACCGGCCGCCCTGCACCAGACATGCCGCCTTCTGTTTGAGGCCGGGCGCTGGTCGCGGGCGCGGGAGTCGTTGGAGGAATTGCAGCGGCGGCAACCCGAAGACGCGAGCGTGCTCCACAATCTGGGCATCGTCTATTGGCACGTGGCACATCCCGATGAGGCCGTGAAGGCGTTCCGGCAGTCGTTGCGACTCCGCCCTCATTCGGAAGACACCCGACGCGCATTAGAGGCCGCCTTGCAGAAATCGGGGCGGGAGGTCGAGGCCGGGGAATGCCGGACTCCAGCGCCGCCCGTCTCAGGAGATCGTCCCCGCGGGGAGTTCGTCCCCACAGGAGCCTGACCGCCGTCGTTGGCAGAGGACCACCAGCACGGGATCAACGCGTTTTCGCATTCCTTGGACATCGACAGGAGACGACGATGAACGAACCGAGAAACGACGGGCAGCCCATCTCCCCGTGGCACGAGAACGCCCCGGAGCGGCTACGGATCAGCCTGCAGGGGGCGGTCATCCTGGAGTCGGGAGCGCCGAGTCCGCCGAACGATTACTCCTACGACGTCCAGCTTGAGGAGCGTGCTCCCGAGCGCTGCGTCTGGTGTCTGGAGTTTCAGGGGCACAATCCCGCAGACTGGCACCGGCTGGAAGTCGAGGCCCGGCCAGGCGACAACCATTCCCTGGACTGGCATGTGTGCCTGCTGGGACCGATCTTCGGGCCGTGCTGGAGCGGTACCAGCCGTCCTGCTCAACAGGAGTGGATGCTCACCGCGAATTTTGCCGGGTCCGCAACTATCGGTGGCGTCATCTGGTCCGACAGAATCGTCATGGAACCGGCGCGGGACGGCGACCTGCCGCGTCGGTACTTCCTTGCCCCCGATCCTGAGGAGGAGGATCTCGAAGCACTCGTCGCCGACGACGGTTCGCCGACATGCAACCCGTTAGATGCGGCGATTTGTCGACCGGCTCGGCCGCCGGAATCGAAGCTCCTGTGTTGCACGCCCGACCCCACGAAAACATGTACGTGCGACAACTGCCCCTGCGGCACGAGAAAGGTGGACGCCATCAAGTCGCCGGCGCCCAACCGGGGGCACTGTTCCGGCTGCTTCGGCTGGGTCTGCCCGCCGCCACCCTCCCAGTCTTCTCTCAATTTGTTACAAGCTACCGACCTGCCCAGCCTGGACAACCCGTTGGCCATTGTCAGCAGTGGATCGTGTGGTTGCGCGCACGGCAACTGCAGTTGCGGTGGTGGTGGTGGTGGAACGGGCAGCGGCCCGGTCCAAGGGGCCGCGAGCGGTCATGCTCAAGTCGATTTGCATTCCGGTAATCTCTCGCTGCCGCTGCCGAACGTCACGGGCGGTGCGTTCGATACCGTGCCGGGGTTTGTCTACAACTCGCTGGTCAACGTGGCGTCCAGTAACGGCCACGGCGTGGCCGGCCTGTTCAGCCGGACGGTGACGGAGGTCAACGCGACCACCGCGACGGTCGAGCTGAACTCCGGGTCCCGCTGGACATTCACATCGAAGAACGTCAATGGGGAATACCTCGCCCCGGCCGGCACCGCGCTGGCGCTCAAGCAGAACGCGGACGGAACATGGACCTTTACGCACCCCGATCAATCGGAAGACTGGTTCGATGCGGACGGCCATTACGCCCAGTTTCGCAGCCCGGCCGGCGGCCGGTGGACGATCTCGCTCGGCACCGGCGACCGGGTGACAAAAGTCGTCCAACCGACCGGCGGACGAACCACGTTCGCCTATGATGCCAGCAACTACCTGAAGCGCGTCACCGATCCGGCAGGCCGGGTGACCACGTTCGTCATGGATGACGCCGGGAATCTGGCGCAGAGAATCTGTCCCGAGCTGTGTGTCTCGGAAATGCGCTACAACGCCAGTCACTTGATGACGGCCTCTATCGATCCCGAAGGGGCGCGGACCAGTTACTCCTATGATGGCAGCAAGCGCGTCACGGTGGTCCGGCAGCCGACCGGCGACCGCACCACGTATAGCTATCGCGCCACCCGAACGGCCGTGATCGACCCGTTGGGGAACCGCACCACGATTAGCTTCAACGGCAGCGGAGGAATCAGCGCCGCGATCTATCCCAACGGGACGCGCACGACGCTCCTCTGGGCGGGCAGTGCGCTCCAGGGATTTGTCGCTCCCACCGGCGGGCGCGCGACCCAGACGTACCGCCAGACGGCAGGCCGGGCCAACGTGGTCGAAAGCTATCGTTTGCCCCTGTCCGGTCGCTTCACCTACCTGTACGACGCCAGCGACCGCATGAAGGCGACGATCGACTTCGCCGGCCGGCGGGTCACCAACACCTGGGACGCCAGCAACAATCTCACGGGCGTCCAGAAGCCGCTGGGGCAGCAAGTCGCCTATCGTTACAACAGCGCCGGCCAGAAGACGGCCACCATCGACGCCCTGGGGAACCGCGTCACGCGCATCTTCAACAGCCTGGGACAGCAATCCGGCGAGATCAACGCACTCGGCCAGCGTTCGACGTACACGTACAACGCGGCCAGCCAGATGACCTCCTTTCGGGCGCCGCTCGGACAACGCGAGAC
>JAHBXU010000490.1 GCA_019636315.1 Planctomycetaceae bacterium
CGCGCCGCAACACGGTTGACGTCGGGCGCATCCAATTGCGTTACGGAGATATTGGCCGTCGGCGCCCAGAATCGTTGGGCCAGGACTTTCGTCTGCTGCCAATCGATAATGCAGGCAGTGAGCCACGCCAGCACGATCCCGCAGACGGCGATGACCGCGTACAACGTTCCGCGGAGAGAAACGATTTCCTCAGGAATGACATAAGCGTCCCATTTCGCTGATTCCCTCTCCAGGCGCTTCAACATGCCGGAGTGGATCGTCCGTTGCTGATCGAGCGGTGCGGCGGCGAGTTCGGCAACCGTCCACCACCGCTCCTCGATGCGGGGAACCGCTTGATCGACCTCCCGGGCGATGACGTCGAGACGTCGACCGCGCCGCCAGATGACCCGTGCGGCGACAAGCATCGCCACAGCCGCACTGCCGAGAGCCGCGGCCGTCAGCGCAATGCGCCAGCGGGGGTCGAACAGGACCAACATCCAGTCTGCCAGCATGGCCAACGACATGACCAGCAGAAGCGCCAACAGTCCAACGACCGCCCAGAGCGCCAGGTGTGCCCGATCGCGGGCCTGACGGACCTCCTTCAGTTTGTCCTCAACCGACTCGGGGATGCGGATGCGCGGCGATTGACTAATCATGTCCGGTTTTCCTGTGTGTCGTGCGTGCGATCGTACTGGCCGTCAATCTGCCTGGAGACCGTGATGACATCAGTTAATAAGGCATCGCCCGGTGGCAGTTCATCGTCCCCTGAGGCATTCTCGCGGTCCCGATCCTGCCGTTCCTCGCTGACGCTTCGGATGACATATGAACGCCAATCCCGTTTTCAAACCAGTCCCAGCCGCTTGCGGAGAATCCATTCGGTGCACAGACAGGCGAACGCCGCACCGAGCAGACTCCAACGATTCCACAGCGGTTCGCGTTCAATTCGTTCAATCACTTCCGGCGCGGTGGCCGAAAGCGTCAGCAACTCACCGATCGCCGTTGGCGGCACGACCTGTCCACCCGTGACCTCGGCAATCTGTCGCAGAAGCGCCTGATTGCACTGCGTATTCACCAGTTCCGGACTTTCCGAAGAGGCAATTGTGATCCGCGTTTCCGCCGCGTTGCTGTCAGACGAGAGCTGTACGAGCCGATCGACCTGCCCGCCCGTCGGCGCGATGCGATATCCCCCCGGAGCCAGTCCCGTGAAAGCCCCCAGATAGCGCCCGGGAACTTTCTCATCCGCAGTCAACGCGACCTGTTTTGTCTGCTTCTCGCCGAGAAATGCGCTGACGTCGACCTCGGCGTCCACCACCGGTGTTCCATCCGGCTCAATCAAGCGGACGGTGACGTCGACGCGATCGCCATGATCATAGCGATTGCGGTCCGTCATGATCCGCACGGTTTGCGTTCCTGCGGAACGCTCGGTCGCCGTCAGCCACCGCAACAGTTGACCCCAAAACCGATGGTGATATCCGTCGCCGCGCCGAAATCGAAGCCGATAGGTTGCCGGTGATGCCAGATACACGACTTTGCCGGCGCCGACGCGATGCCACGTCATCAACGCGTGCGCCGGATTGCGGCCTTCAATGTCGACTGCCGCATGACTCTCGTCGATGCCGATCAATACCTCCGCAGTCGGCTTTGGTCGTGAATAGTCCGAGAGAAAGTAGATGGGCAACGAGCGGAATTGCTCTTTCCACGCGCGCTCGCTCTCCGGAACGGAATCGGCGATCGTCAATGCCGGATTCATCTTGCCGGCCGACGTCAACGCCAACTGCACGCCCTGCGTGGGCATCGACAATCGTGCCGATTCCACCGGCAACAGGTTCATCAGCGGTTGGCGGGCAAAACGGTGCGGCATGCTTTCGTTGCCTGCAATGACGATCAAATTGCCTCCGCGCGTCTGGACGTATTCCACCAGTGCCCGCTGAGACGCTTCGTCCAGATGCGCCGTTTCCAGATCGCCCAGGATCACCACATCGTACTCGGACCAGGCGGACAGGTCCCGCGGCAGCCCACCCGATACAGCGAGTGCTCCCGTCGCGGTCGGCTCCGGATGAAACAGCAGCTTGTCGAACGTGACGGTCTCGTCGCGCCGGAACAACTGATCCAGATACCGATACTCCCAACGTGCGATGCGGTCCGCCAGCAGAATGTGCAGCGAATCTTTCACCACATCCACGGTCAGTTGAGCCATGTTGTTGGTCGTGCTGGCCTCGTCCTCCAGCGGCTCGACGGAGATCTCGAACTCGTGACGCCCCAGATCGGGAGCAAGCACCTCAAACAGCGTCCGTTGATCGCCGCGGTTCTTGTCGAACCGCAACGTTTGTTCGTCGACCCTGAGGCCGTCCTTTCTGAGCACGATCTTCGTTTTCTCTCCCGCACAGCGAAATGCCGACACAATGACCTCAATCAGTATGGCGTCCCCTTCCACGACCACCTGCGGAGCATCGACTCGGTAAAGGAGCACGTCTCGCACCTCTTCGGTCCGACCGATGGGAACAACGTGCACCGGGAGGCCGCTGAGTGCGGCGGCCACTTCCTGAGGGGTCCGGGACGATTCCGCGTTGTGCGCACCGTCCGTAATCAAAATGGCGGAACGAATCGATTCGGCCGATGACGTGCGGCCGAGTAAATCCAACGCAGCCGCGACATCGGTCACCGCCAGCAGTGCGTCGTCAGATGCGTCTTCGGCCGTTCCATGGATCGTCTTCGTCGAGGCGTCGCCATTCGCCGCGCTCCATGGCGTGGGAGCACCCGATTCCCCTTGCAATAACAGGTTGGCCCAATCACCTTCGGCCGGCAGCGGTGCGGCTTGACGATCGAATCCGACGCGCTTGACCGACAGCCCCGTGCGCTCCTCGCGTTCCGAACCACTGTCAACATGCGTCAGAGTATGGGCCACATGCTCCCGGCGCGACATCCCATTGCCGTGCGCCGTTCGGGCGCTCTGCACCGATTCGAGTTCCCGATCCAGCAAACGAATCAGGTCATCGGTGCGTCGAGCGGCCGCAGCCAGTGACTCTTCGAGTGCCTGCAGCGATTCCCAGACGTCTCCCACTCCTGACGACGAGTCGCCCGACACGGCCGATTGCACCTGATGCAGGTCGGCGACAATGCCTCCTTCGAGCATCTGCAAAAGCCGCTCGAACCGGTCCGCTGTTTCGCGTTCGGTCGAGGAGGGCAGGGACTTGCGGGCTGCTTCCAGATGCTGGATACCTCGCGTGACGGCTTCCTCGATGATATCGACACGTTGACGGACAGACGCCGGGGGTTGATGCCTCTCAACCGCTTCCCGCGCTTCGCGGGTGCGGCGCGACGCCATCCTCACCGCGACCACCGCACGGTCACAACGCGTCAAGGCATCGTCATCACCGGCGCCGGCTGACGCAGCCCCCCAGCGCTGCTGCCCTGCCGCCTCCGGAGCATCGTGCACATCCATACTCGCGCTCGTGTCTACGAGGACGGCGATTGCGTGCTGTTTTGTCGTGCGGTGGCGGGTGACCCAACTCGGTCCCAGCAGCATGGCCAGGACAAGACAAAGCGCCGCAACGCGCAGGACCCAGAACAGACCCGCCCAGCCTGGGCCCGTCGCCCGCCGCGCGAGCCAGAGGAGCCAGGCAAACAGACCGGCGAGCGCAACGGCCAGACCGATCGCGCCCGGGAGGCCGATCGGCCCGTCAATACTGAATCCGCGAATGATGTCGCTGACTTCGCTGCTCATGGTCTCCGAATCCCCTCGGACAGGTCGGCCGTCAACGGCGGAGCAATTCCCAGATCCTCGGACCAGGACGTCGGAAGCACGGCGTCCGTCGCTCGTCGCCGCGCCGCGCGTGTGGCCAGGACGAGTTCTCCCCCCAGCAGAACGAGGAGAGCGACCAGAAGCGTGTTCCAGATTGGTTTTTCGCGGCGTCCGCCCTTCACGGCGGGAAGCATGCCGGCCACATGCTGCTCGAACTGCATCCCCGAGGCGTTTGCAAGGGACTCCTGTTGTTCGGTCGTCAGCGAGGTCAACACGGATTCTCCGGCGTCGCGGGCGACTTGAAAGGGAATTGCCACGGACTCGCCCGAGTCGACGTCGAATCGGATCTCGTAACGTCCGGGAACCTGCGTCTGCGAATACCGATACACGGCCGTTTCACCGTCCTGCCGTGCCGCTAAGGGCTTC
>JAHBXU010000491.1 GCA_019636315.1 Planctomycetaceae bacterium
TGTGGGGAGGCGATCGTATCACCGATCTCGATGTCCGGCAGGCCGACAAGCGCTACGATGTCCCCGGCCGTCGCCACCTCGGCTTTCGCCCGCCCGAGCTTATCGAACAACTCGACCGAGTCGATCCGCGCCGCGACCGACGACCCGTCTTCCATCATGATGACGACAGGATCTTCCGCCTGGACGCTGCCCGCCGCAATGCGTCCAATTGCCACACGGCCGACGTACTCCGACCACTGGATGCTGGTGACCATCATCTGGAAGGGTCCGTCGGCGTCGACGTCCGGCCCCGGCACATGTTCGAGAACAGCATCCAGCAGAGGCCGGATGTCTCCGCTGCGCGCGTGGGGATCTTCGCTGGCGAATCCTCCGCGGCCGCTGGCATAGAGCGTGGGGATGTCGAGTGCGTCCCCAGCACCCAGTTCATGAATCAGCTCGACCGTTTCGAGATGCACATCTTCCGGTCGACAATCGGGCCGGTCGATCTTGTTGACGACGATCAACGGCCGCAATCCGGCTTCAAGCGCCTTCGTCAACACGAACCGCGTCTGCGGTCGCGGACCTTCGAACGCGTCGACGAGGATCAACGCCCCGTCCGCCATCCGCAGCACGCGCTCCACCTCGCCGCCGAAATCGGCGTGTCCGGGCGTGTCGATGATATTGATCTTCACGCCGTTGTACGTCAGCGAGATGTTCTTGGCGAGAATGGTGATGCCCCGCTCACGTTCCAGCTCGTTTGAGTCGAGGATGCATTCTCCCTGCAATTGAGAATCCCGGAACTGACCGCTTTGACGCAGCAGCGCGTCGACGAGCGTCGTCTTCCCGTGGTCCACGTGGGCGATAATGGCGATGTTACGAACGTCGGTGCGACGCATGGGTGAAGAGCGAATCGGGACTAGGGAATAGGGAGCAGCGAATGGCGAATAGGAAAGGCGATCGGCGTTTAGCTGCACAGCTCATCTGTGCGGCATTCGGAAACCTCGCGATGACACGGCGGTCCTGGGGAGTCGATTGGCGATGTCAGGGCGGGCGATCACGGAGGCGGCGCGGACTCGTCGAACGACACGCACAATGGGTCCAAACGTTCACCGACACCGCGCGCCGAGGGCGGAACCGGGGGGTCGAGGAGTCTAGCAGGAGCCACCGCCAGACGGAAGCACGCCTTCTATCGCGAGCGAAAACCGCTCGATTGACAGGGAAGTATAGGCAGGAGTCAATCTCTCCGGAACAGCGAACCTGGCCGATTTCACACTCCTGGCCCAATTTCGAGCCAATGGCATCGCCGCCGAGCCAACAGGTGGAGTGCCAGGGACGTGACACAGTGCGTTCACAGAGGCTGCCCGGATTGGGCGTTTCGTCGCCCATTCTTGCCCATCTTTCCACGGGGGCAGCAGTTCAGTTCCTGACGTGGTCCAGAAACGCTCGGCCGCGCGGGGACAGGCGGTAACCAGGATGCAGGCTTTCCGTGAGACCCAGGTTCTTGAGTTTCCGGACGTTCGTCTTGAGCCATTCCTTCTCCCAACCGCACAGCATGGCAAGTTGGCCGGCGCTTTGCTCCGGGTGCTCGGCAATGAGCCGCAGGATTCTGTGCGTCCACGGTCCGCCTGCGGCCCGTTGATCGAGTCGTTGCAGGCGGGCTGCCAACTCCGTCCGATCCTCCACCGATAACTGGTCAGACTCCCGGAGTTCGATCCGGGGATCGGGACCGGCCAGGGTGAATGTGATTCGATAGAGCGGCCCCTCCCGGCCTCGCTCCAGTTCGGTGATCAATGCCGCGCGATCCGGAAACCCGGCGCGGTGCGCGTCCCGGTCCGTAAGGTCCGCCGGTTCAACCACCTCCACGGACCTGATGGCCAATAATCCAACCGACGTGTGGAGCGTGCCGCCCGCCTTAACGGTCGAACGCTTCCACCTGCGGAATGCGGCCGTGATCCGCCCGGCGGCAATTCCCTCGAGGACGGCCTGTTTGAACAACATCGTTGGCGATCGCGTCGCAGGGGTTGCGAAACGGAGTTTTGCGGAAAGGCGTTCCCCATCCAACTCTTCTGACGCGGGAGGACGTACGGCTGCCTCAGGTCATTGAAACGCCTAACGAGATCTGGGTCGCGGACCGCGCGGCGGGCGGCCGCGGAATTCGTCCTCGGCGGGATCTTCTGGTGTCAAGCCGCATACGAGATCGAAGTTCGCGGCCAGTTCGCCGATGTTGGATTCCGGGATCGGTTGAAAATCCACCGCAATCAGTGCGCGGCTGGCGTCATCGACGCGCTGAAACAGCCCGTCCCGATCGTTTTGAGGGTGACCCTTCACAAACATTTGAGTTGTCAAGAGTCGCTGATTCTTCTCACTGACGGCAAAGTGAATGTGTGGAGTGCGGCCGGGATATGGGACCGGCTTGATCGTGCGGAAATAATACTGGCCGTTTCGGTCGGTGAGGAACCGCCCATATCCCTGGAAGTTCCTGTCGCGGTGATCGCGGTTGCCGCTGCCGGAATGGATGTACGCTCCGTTGTTGTCACACTGCCAGATCTCCACCAGGGCGTTACGGATTGGCTCACCGGACGGACTGAGCAGACGCCCCGTCAAATGCGTGATCTCCCCGACGGCAGGGGTGATGCCGTCATTGATAATCAACAGGTCGTTGTCCGTGTCGAGCGGCAGCTTGTCGGGGTAGAACGGTCCCTCCGTAAAGCGCGGCGTGTGGGCCAGTTGTTCGGCAAAGAGGCCGGGTGTCGTGAACGCAGCGGCCCCAAATGCCATGCTCTGAAGAAAATGGCGGCGACTTGCGGACAGCAGGGCGTGTTGAGTGAGTGTGGTCATCCGTCGGACTCCGTGGAACCTGAAAAGGGGCGAAAGGGCGAAGTCGATGAGCGACTCTCCCTCAATATTTACCGCTCGTCCGCGCCAGCGTAAACAGCGCTTCCCTGTTGAAGTCGCGACAGGTCGATCCGCTTCACGTTAGCGGGCTTCCAACATGCACCACGCCGTTCAGGCGCCAGTCAGTTCCCTGAGGGTACGGGTCTGAAGTCGGCTCCTCGGACGGAAATCAGCGATTGGATGAACAGACGCTACGCCCGGATCGGGCCGATCAACCTGACCGCACAGATGAAGGCCGCGCGATCTTTATCGAATTGACGGCGCGCGCGGAACGGATCAGACTGTGCTCGCAATCGAAACTCCGATGAGGATGCGACGTGATGACCGCAGAGAACGTTCAATCGACGAGCGAGGTTTCCAGGTCCACCGGCATTGCGCGATGGATGCGGTCGATTGGTCCGGGGCTGGTGACGGCGTGCGTCGTAATTGGTCCGGGGAGCATTCTGACGAGTTCCAAGGTCGGGGCCACCCACGGCTATTCGATGAGCTGGGTTGTTCTCGCGGCAGTCGTCTTCATGTTGACGTACATGACACTCAGTGCCCGCCTGGGTGTGGTGACGGGTCGATCGGCCGGCGATCTCGTCACACAGGCGGCCGGCCGCCCGCTCGCAGCGCTGATCGGAGTGGCGGTGTTCGCCATCTCGGCAGCCTATCAGTTTGGCAACAACCTGGGCGTCGACTCTGCAGTTCGGGCGTATTTTGCATGGGACGGAACGGTCGTGTTGTTCAACGGAATTGCGATCGCATTCCTGTTCGCGTTCAAGAATCTGTACCAGGCGCTCGAACGGCTGATGTCGTTCTTCGTCGGATTGATGCTGGTGGCGTTCGCCGTCAATCTGGCGTTCGCGCTCGTCAACCAATCGCCCGTGGACTCGCAAGCCGCGACCGAGTCTCATCCCGTGATCGACCTCTCGCTGCTGGGTCTGGTGGGGACAACGTTTGTCATCACAGCTGCGTACTACCAATCATACCTCGTCCAGTTTCGCGGATGGACCGTCAAGGACCTGAAGAATGGCCTGATTGACGCGCGCGTCGGATCGGTGCTGATGGCGTTGATCACGCTGATGATCATGTGGAACGCGGCAGCGGCATTCTATGGCAGGCTCGATGGAGATGACCTTGGGAGTGTGGGGGACGTGGCGGCACAACTGGAAGCCGCCTTCGGCCCTAAAGGGCGTGCCTTGTTCTGTCTGGGCCTGTTTTCGGCTGCCTACTCCTCATTCCTCGTCAATTCGATGATCGGCGGATTCATTCTGGCCGACGGCCTGGGGTT
>JAHBXU010000492.1 GCA_019636315.1 Planctomycetaceae bacterium
CGTTGATCGTTCTGCCAGCGCACCTGGCCCATCTTCCCGATAAGAAACTTCGCCGCGCCGACGACCAGAAATCGCGGCGGGTGCGCAGCCGCCTGTGGAGTGGACTGACGAACTTTCAGCAGCATCTGATGGATGACATCCTGCTGCCGCCTTATGAGTGGTTTCTCCGACTGACGCTGCGGTGGCGCTATGTGACCGTGGCGGCGGCGATGGCGACATTTCTCATGGCTATGGGGCTGTTGATTGGCAAGACCAAAGATGGCTACGTGCTCGGAAATATCGTGCCGTGGGAGTTCGTCCAGGAAATGGACGCAGAATCCATGACGGTGACGGTCGAACTTCCGGTCGGCTCCAGTGCGCGGAGCGTCCTGGAGCGGCTGCAGGTGATCAGTGATGCGGCGATGCAGTTGCCGGAAGTGTCCACGGTGCAGATCGATCTCGCACAGGCCATGAATGTGGAGGATGTGGGCGCCACCGGCGGCGACTTCCAGTCGCACCTGGGGCAAATCTGGATTGAACTGGAGGCCGCTGATGCGCGTGAGAGTGCCAGGTTGCGCTCCAGCAACGAAGTGCTTGCAGAACTCCGCAAGGTGTCCGACACGCTGTCTGGCGTGAATGCGGTGACCTGGCAGATCATGAGCGGCGGACCCGGCGGAAAGGACATCGAGATCCGTCTGTCGGGAGGCAATTTTGACGATCTGAAATCCGCCGCGAAAGAATTGATGCACGAACTGGCGCAGTACGCCGGTGTTGTCGACCTCGACGAGAATTCCGACGAAGGCAAACGGGAAGCCCAACTGACGCTGCGGGAGTCGGCCCGCCCGACGGGCATCACGGTTGCAACGCTCGGGCGGCAGGTGCGCGCGGCGACTTACGGCGCCGAGGCGCGGCGGATCACACGCAATCGCGAGGACGTGAAGATCATGGTCCGCTATCCGGAGGAGTTTCGGACCGAGATTGCCAACCTGGAATCGATGTGGATTCCGACGGACATTGAAGGCACGGGAGGGCAGCGGCAATGGGTCCCCATGCGGGAGGTCGCCGAACTCACCGAGGCCATCGGCTATACAACGATCCACCGCGCCGCTCAGCAACGGTCGATTACGGTATACGGCGACATCGACGAGATTGTGACCAGTTCCAGCGACGTCGTCACGAAAGTCCGGACGGAATTCGTGCCGAAGCTGATTGCCGCCCATCCCGGGATTAAAGTCGAGTTCCTGGGAAGTTCTGAAGAGCAGGCGAAAGCATTCGGAAGTCTGAAGATCGCGTTTCCCGTGGCCATGTTGCTCGTCTACATGATGCTGGCCGGATTGTTCCGAAACTACTTTCAGCCACTGGTAGTGATGGCAGCCATCCCCTTCGGGATCCAGGGCGCCATCATTGGCCATTGGTGGACCGGAAATCCTTTGACGATTCTCAGCTTCATCGGCCTCGTCGCATTGACTGGCATTGTGGTGAACGATTCGCTCGTGCTGGTCGACTTTGTGAATACGCGAATCCGCAGCGGGCTGTCGCAATTTGAAGCGAGCGTGGATGGGGCCAAATTGCGACTGCGGCCGATTTTGCTGACGACGTTCACGACGGTTGCCGGCATCATGCCGCTCATGTTCGAGAAGAGCTTTCAAGCCAAGTTCATGATTCCGATGGCGGTCACACTCTCGTTCGGTCTGATGTTTGCCACAGTGCTCACGCTGATTCTCGTACCCTCCCTGAATCTGATTTTTTTCGATATCGAAGCCCTGATCGCAGGGCTTATTCATGGTCCGACCGACGAGCCGGAACCGTCGCTGGCCGGAGAGTTGGTCTCGACGTCACGTTAAGGATGTCTCCGGCCGGCGCTCAATCCATCGTGCGTCGCGATTCGTGGATAGTCAGCTGAGATGTCAGCGAGGACCGGATGACAACGAACCCGGATTGGCGGAGGGGAACGACCGGTGTTTGCCGTGTGTCCCCAGGGGGATTCAATATGCATTGTGAACAGCGGGCCTTTCGCGTTCTCTTTTTTGGGATGTTCGTGCTGGCCGCGGTCCCCACGGTGTCCAGCGACGACGTCGTCCCGGAGCAGGAGGAGCTTCGCCGGCAGCTCCAGTCGCTGGAGACACGCCTCGCGGCCGACCCGAAGAACGTGAACCTGCTGTCATCTCGTGGAGACGCCAGGTTCTTTCTTGGAGACTTCGCCGGAGCGGCCGACGACTATGATCAGATGGTCATGCTGAACCCGGAACTCGATGCGTCGCATTGGCGTCGCGGCATCGCCTGGTTCTATGCGCAGCGGTATACCGATGCGGCGCGGCAGTTCGAACGCTATCATTCGTTCGACAATGTCGATCGCGAGAACGGCATCTGGCGGTATCTCTGTCAGGTCAAAGCGCACGGTGTCGAAGCGGCCCGCGCCGGTCTTCTCAAATATGAGAAAGACGACCGGGAGCCGTTTCGCGACGTCTATCGTCTGTTTGCCGGAGAGATTGAACCGGATCGCATTCTGGAACGGATTGCGGCGGCGGACGTCCCCGAAACGGAACGGGAGAAGCGACGGTTTTACGCACACCTGTACATCGGCCTGTGGTACGCGGTGCATGATCAGCCGGAAAAGGCCGCACCGCACCTCCACCAGAGTCTGAACAATCGATGGGCGCCGACCGCCGGGTACGGCCCCCGCTATATGTGGCACGTGGGACGCCTGCACCACCAGTCCCTGACATCGCGATAACTTTCACCGGCGTCAATCGACCCAGGGCGACCGGCTCGCGATAATGGAAGCAGGAACAATCAATTGGAAGCGGCCAGAACTCGACGGCGTCTCACGAGAATGGCCTGTGTACTGACTGAGGACATGACAGAAGTCGCTTTTCCCCCCGTGCGTGCCGTCGTGTTTGACATGGACGGCCTGATGTTCAATACGGAAGTGGTGTTCAATGCGTCGGGGACCGAATTGCTCCGTCGCCGCGGGAAGTCGCCGCACCCGGAACTGTTCCTGCGGATGATGGGCCGGCGCGCACCGGACGCCTTCGCCGTCATGATGGAACTGATGGAGCTGACCGAACCGTACGAGGTGCTCAAGCAGGAATCGGAATCGATCTTCTTCGAGATGCTCGACGAGATCGTGGCGCCCATGCCGGGGCTGTTCACCCTGCTCGACCGGATTGAGGCGGCCGGACTTCCCAAAGGGGTCGCGACCTCTTCCACCCGCAAGTATCTGGGAGACATGCTGGCCCGGTTCGATTTGACCCACCGGTTCGACGTGACGCTGGGGGCCGAGGACGTCACGCACGGCAAGCCGGATCCGGAGATTTATCTCACCGCGGCTCGCCGGCTGGACATCGACCCTGCCGCGATGATGGTGCTCGAAGACAGTGAAGCGGGCACTCGTGCCGCGGCTGCCGCCGGCGCCCAGATCATCTCCGTCCCGCATGAGCACTGCAGCGGTCACGACTACAGCATGGCCGTCGCCGTCGCCTCACGACTGGACGACCCGGTCGTTCTCAACCGGATTGGTCCGGAATGCAGTGAATAGCGACTGCTGGTTCCCAAACCGGAGCTTGTGAACGAGGACACGCTTACGTGACGTAAGGCTCCAGGCGCGTTCGCAGCGTCTCGCGGGCGCGCGATAGCAGGGACTTGACCGCGGCGGGAGTCAGTTCCATCGTTTCGGCGATGTCCGCGTAGCTCATCTCCTCGAACCGGTGCAGCAGGACGGCCATGCGCTGGCGATCGTTGAGAGAGTCGAGCGCGGCCCGCACATGGTCGCGCAATTCAACGCGGTCCAACTGTCGGGCCGGCATGAGCGCCGATTTTTCCTTGAGCAGTTGTTCGTGCGGTTGCAGGGGGAGCGGCCCCGATTCGACAGGCTTCAGCGGAACCTCGCGGTGACGTCCCCTGGACCGCCGACTATTGCTGGCCAGATTGTGCGCAATCCGAAAGACCCACGTCGAGAACTTCGCATTCGGCTCGTAGCCGTGACGCGCCCGGTAAATCCGCAGAAACAGCTCCTGAGCCAGGTCCTCCGCAGCTGTCGCATCCCCCACCATGTGCATGAAGATGCTGATCAGGCGATGCTGGTATCGATTCACCAGATCGGCGAATGCACCGTCATCGCCTCCCTTGACGCGCAACATCAATTGCACGTCCGGATCGACGAGAAAT
>JAHBXU010000493.1 GCA_019636315.1 Planctomycetaceae bacterium
GAAGACCCCGGACGCATTCCAACCCGACGATGACGTCGGCCGGGACCATCTCTTGCGTCACCCCCCAGCGGAACACGGACTTGACGCGGGAGAGATGCTTGTTCGCCTGGGAGCGAACGTGAATCAGGGCCAGTTCCTTTTGCACTTCGAGCATCCGCCGCGGTCCGAACTCAGCGGCCGGCAGATGGCGGTACAGTCTGAACAGCGGTCGCAGGGCCTTGCGAAAGTTGTCGGCCTCCCCAGTCGGCTGGCCGGCCTTGTTGACGTAGAACGTGTCGGCATACTCGATGAATGTGACGCAAAGTTGACCGACCGTGGTCGAGTGCTTCGCGATCAGGCCGTGCCGTTCGCGCCATTTGAGAATTTCGCGGTCGTAAGCGTCTCGGCTTTCGGGGGAGCCGTGCTTCCCCAGGTAGATCATCTTCCCGTCGAGCTTGACGTAGGCGAGATCCCGGGCCTTGTGATGGCAGTATTTCGGCTGTCGCGGCATGAGCATCCCCTTGCGTTGGGCCTGTACAACTTTCAAAGTTGTACAAGGGCCAGTTTTGGGGTTGCCGCTCTTCGTTGAAGGTTAGCGTAAGGGCCGCTACAGCAACATGTTTCGGAAGTTTCTGGAAACTCGAAAAATGAGTGCGGTCGAGAGGAGTCGAACCTCCACGCCCTAATCGGGCACAAGAACCTGAATCTTGCGCGTCTGCCAATTTCGCCACGACCGCATCGGGGGGGACGGAATCTTAACTGATCCTTGGGCCGGGTCAACCCGACCCCTGGGGAATCGTCAATTTCGGGTGCACGACAGCTTTTGTCGTGCGAGAGGGGTGCCGGAAAACGTCAATAGGAGAAATCGGCGATTTGTGAGAAGATGGTCCGGACCAGGGGGACTGGTCAAGTCGTTTCCTCGAGTTCGGAGTGGGCCATGGATGGTCGCGTTGAGCAGCTTCAAGAAAAACTGCGGCAGTTGTTGAAGGAGACGGCGGAGGTCTCGGCCGAGATCCAGAGGATCGACGGGTCGCAGGCGGAAGTGCCGCATTATTCGCAGATTGAAGACGCGGCCCATGCGACGGGACAAGAACTTTCACGGATGATCCAGCAGTCGCGAGTCCGTGAAGTGGCCTTGGCCGCTCGGCCTCAGGCGGCCTGTCCGACGTGTGGCGATGTGTGCGAAGTGGCCCACCCGCGGCGGTCCATCCAATCGATTGACGGGCCGGTGGAAACGCTGGAACCGAAAGCTCATTGCCCTCGCTGCCGGAGGGATTTTTTTCCCTCAACGGGTTCGACTGGGGCTCGATAGCCGTGAGCTGACGCCGGGACTGGTGAAGACAATTGTCTTTGCCGGAGCGGAATGTCGCTCGGAAAAGCGGGCTCACAGCGTGCTTCTGAATGTCGGTGGCTGCGAGGTTTCCATGAAGACCATCGAACGGGTGCTGCATGATGTCGGCTCGGAACTCAAATCGCTTCGGGGTTGCCCTCCCAGCCGTCTGCCGAAGTCCTTGGTCCCCCCACCGCCAGCCGGGCCGCCGCAACTGGCAGTCGTGATGTTTGATGGCGGTCGGATGATGACGCGGCAACCGGAGCGTGGCCCCGGCGTGCATGAGCAGGCCTGGCGGGAAACGAAGAATGCCAGCCTGGAAAGCATGACGCACCAGAGGCATGCCGAGGATCCGCGTCCCGAATTACCCCTCTGTTTTCAGGAACCCGAACATGTTGCGGAGCTTGCGGGAACGGCGGCTTTGCCGGTTCCTGGTCCTGTCCAGACGACGCTCGATCGTGCCTCAGCAGACGACGATCATCCCCAACGTCTCGTGCGAACCTGCCTGAGCAGTCTGGACAACTCGAAAGAGTTCGGCTTGCAAATGAGCCGCGAAGCGAAACGGCGCTGCCTGGATCAGGCCTCACAAAAAGCTTTCATTGGCGACGGCTTGCCTGCCAACTGGACGATCTGGAAGAAACATTTCCGCGACTTCGTTCCCATTTTGGATTTCATGCACGCGGTGGAATACGTCTATGCGGCCGCGATCGTCATTCACGCCGAGAATCCGTTGGTCGCGTGGGCGAGCTACCGGCAATGGGCACAACTCTGCTGGTCCGGCCATGTTCGAGAGGTGATCCCCGAATTGCTGACATGGCTGGACGACCATGACCTGCGCCCGGGGCAGACTCTCGACGAACAGCATCCGCACAAAGCCGTCCACGATGCCCACCGCTATCTGAGTAACAACGCTTCGCGAATGAATTACGCTGTCTACCGCACACAAGGACTTCCCGTCACCAGTGCGCCGATGGAGTCATTGGTCAAGCAAATCAACCTGCGTGTGAAAGGGACCGAGATGTTCTGGAACGACGGACTCAAAGGGGGCGAAGCCATCCTGCAAATCCGCTCCGCCGCCCTCTCCGACGACGGACGCCTTAAGACCTATCTCACCCACCGCCCCGGCTGCCCCTACGTCCGAAGAACCACCGGAACAGCCTACGGAACTCTCAATTGCTGACGTGCACCCTCAAATTCCGCTGTGGCAACATGTTGTGGACAGCCGCCGGAGGAGTTCCGGGAGTCGCCCCAGGGCGTTCGCTTAGTTCCGGTAACCGAGTTTGGTGAAGAGGCGGAGGGGATTGCGTGCGAAGCTGCGTAAAGTGGCGGTGATCTTGTCGATTCTTTCCTGCCGCAGCCAGTTCAACGCGGCGTTTCGCAATGCCGCCAGGTTCTGCGGCGCGTGGCCTCGGAAAATCGTGCTCCGGTCTTCTCCCAGCGCTTCATCGCGCACATAGTGCAGCCGATTCTCGATCGTGCCCCAGTGACCGCGGCAGAGCCGGAGCAGTTGCTCAGCGCCCGCGCGGGAACGAGGCAGCGAAGTCACATAATAAGCGACTTCGCTGGTGCGCTGGCCGCGGATGGTCCGCTCACGTTCCAGGCGGCAGACCTGCTGCACGCCGGGCCAGTTGAGATGCTGATTCAACGCCGTCGTGCTGGTGAGTGTGCGGCGTTCGACGCGTCCATGCCCCTTCTCGATGGTCGAAACGCGGTCTCGTTCAGCATGTCGCTGCTGCTGCATGTAGGGGGGAAAAGGCTGCGTCCTTCGCAGCGAATTCCAGCGTGATGTCCCTGAGAATTCCCGGCTGATTCTCTTTGACCGCGATCACATACTCCCCGCCAGAATCGATGATCTGCTGGCAGACTTCGCGTTGGCAGAACATGGCGTCTGCGACAATCACTTGTCCCTGCGTGACCAGTGCTCGCAGCAAGGGAAGCGCTGCTTTGTGCTCATTGGTCTTCTCATCGACACGGCACTGCCCCAGCACACACCCCGTCTGCTGATCGACCAGAGAGAGCAGGTGCACCGCCTTGGCAAACGGCCGCAATGTGCCGCACAGAGTTTTGCCGTCCAGGCTGGCTGCGGAGAGTTCTTCCGGTTCCACAGCGAGTTGCAGATCCTCGGAAATCCACTTGCGGAGAGCCGTTTCCAGCACCTCGGGATCAAGCTTCATGAGCAAGTCGCGGAAGCAGTCCAGTTTGGGAGGCCGCCGCGTGTACCCCATCCAATGCCAGACGTCAACGGGTAATTCGTGCAGCCACTGCACCAGCGGCAGATAGCCGCGATTCCCGCACAAGATGCCGCAAACAACCGCCGTCAGCATGGCGGAGAGAGAATGACGTCGTCCCTTACGCCCACGTGGATCAGGAACTTGCGACAAATACGTCAGCAAGCTCCCACCGCAGGCGGATGCCATGACCAGACCCTCCATGAAAGAAACCTGGATCTCCTTAAACTTGGCCCATTCTACGCACCGCCACCAAAAGTCAACTGGCGAAAGCCCTGCAGAAGACCGCCGTGATCGTTGCTCCTGCGCGACGACTCAGGCATGCTAACAGGAGTTGTCTCGTGATTGAACCTGAAAAGTCCCTGACCGCCGGAATTGACTGTGGAGTTCCAACAACTGTCTGGAAATCCGCGTATGTCACTTATCGATGGTCCGTAGTCAGGGGAGTTCCCGCCGGTGAGCCCGACGCAGAGAACAAAACGAATCCTGATATTGCTGACTGCTGGAATGCTGGCGGCCGCCGCCGCCCAGGCTCTGGCGGGTGAGCAGACAAGGCTCTTGTTTCTCGGTCCCCGCTCCCCGGTCATTCTTGATGTC
>JAHBXU010000494.1 GCA_019636315.1 Planctomycetaceae bacterium
ACCAACTGATTCAACCACAGCGGCGCTGCCGGCGCGGCGTCATCGACCCAGCCGCTGACCCATAACCCCGCATTCGTCCGCCCCAGCAGAACAATGAACGCCGTCAACAGCAGGACGCTCGCTTCCGCATTCTTCGCTCGAAACGCACGAAACGCGGCCGACGCAATAAAGAAGGCCAGCAGTGCAAACATCGTCGAAAGCAGCGGCAGCAGGACAAACTCCACGATCCACGCGAACGGCGAACCCGGCTGGTCGAACGGGGCCGCCCAGGCATTATCCGGATAAGCCTCCATCGGCTGCACGCCAACCTTGAACAGCCCCAGCCACAGCGTGACGAGGAAGGTCAGGAGAGTCACCGCGGCATAGCCCCAGCCGGGCCGGCGGTCTGAGATCTTTTGCAGATTCATCCGGATGACGTTGGCCCCTCCCAGGATGAACGCCAGCGCCGCCAGGATGTTAAACCACGCCATCGCATCTTCCCCCCACGTCTCCGTGTAGGGGATGAAGTACGAAATGATCAGAATGAATCCTGTCGTCGCCGCGATGAGCAGCGGGACTGTCCGTTTCATGGCAGAATCCCTCCGCTCCCCAGAACGTTGACCTTCAGGAAGTCGACAAGGGCGTTTGCCGCGGGGGCGCCGGTCCAAGCGCCCCAGGTCGCTGCGGAACAGCCGATGAGGACGAACGCCGCCACCAGCAGCTTGCCGACGTCCTGCCCCCGCAGGCTGCCCAGTTGCACCGGTTCTCCGGAAAGATAAGCCGATGCGGCAAAGAACTCCTCGCCAATCAGCGTGTAGTCGCAAGCCGTCACAAAGAACGGCAGCTGCGCTTCTTCCGCCGTTCCGGCCACCTGAATCGCCCCGATCGAGTTGCCCGTCTCCGCGAAGATGAGCGATTCAGCGAAGAATGCACCAAAGTAAAAGCATGCCGCCGGTTTCTCGCGCCGCATCGTTCCCGTGACGCCAGCCACGAAGCCGAATTGTTCATCGGAGACGTAGTAGATATCGTCCTCGCGATAGGCGTCAGGTCGGCCGGCGGAGACATATGCAGCCTGCACGGTCTCACGGGCTGTGGTCATCACCAGCGATCGGGAGGTGGGGATCTCCAGTCTCGCGCCGTACTCGGCCGTGAGCCGCGAGACACGCGACATGACGGTGATGCCGGCCACCGTTTGAATGTCATTGATATCTTGAACCCCTGTGATGAACAGGCACGATCGGCCCATCTCGGTCGCACGGCCGACCGCTTCATCCACAGCGGCGAGTCCGGGGATGGGGCGGATATATAAGGCGCGGCCCGATTTGGCCCAGGCGATGAAACCAACCACCGCCCCCCCCACGATTCCCAGGATCACCGCCAGCCAGAATCGGCCGCGGTTGAACCATTGCAGCACTGGTGTCACGGCGTTCGCCGCGGTCGCGAATTCCGAAGCGGTCTCCGGACCGATCGCCCGCACCCGGTACTCATACGCCTGCCCGAGAGCAACGTCGCGATCGACGAACGCCGACTCGCCCAGCGGCGCTTCTCCGACAGATTCAAAGTCTCCTTGACCCTCAAGACGCCTGAAGATCTCATATCCCGTGACGGCCGCCGGCACACGGTCAGGCGCATCGTCGGGCGAGAGCGTCCAGTGCACATCGATCGCATGGCCCGCATCGTTGGGGTGATCCTTCGCGATGACATCGGCCGGCGGACGCAGCGGCTCCTGCGCGGCAGCGGATGCGGTCAGGCAAATCACCGCAAGGAGGATTGGCAGACTGCCAATTGAACGCGCTCGGTGACTCGTGGGCGTCCTTTTAACGCTTTGCAATTTGCATACTGCAATTTGCCGTTTCACAATCCACCTCCGATGATCTCGACATTTGCCCGCGGCACCACGAGCACGTCACCAGACTCACAAGCGACTTCGAGCACGCGCGCCTTTGATCCGCTCCCGAGCACCCGAGGTTCCGGCGGCAGAGACGCCACCTTGCCGATCACTCCAAAGTTCGGATCGCGAATGATCCGCACCGCCGTCCCTTTCTGCAAGACACCCGCCACGTGCGTTGTGGACGACGCATGATCACTCAGCGGCTCAGACTCGTCGGTCAGCGGAATGACGATCTCCGGACGGAGGACCCCCGCGCGAATTTGCGTTGCGCCGTTAACGGCAGCCGCAGATCCCGCCCGAGATGCCAGCAATTCAAACGTCTGCCGCGCCATCGCGATCTCACCAAAGCCTTCGGTAATGATCACGGTTAGCCCGATCGTCTCGGTCCCCGTGATGGCGACACCCAGGTCGTACCCGAGGACGTCCTTCAGGTCGGCATCGTCCATCCCACCGGAGACCACGGCCGCGGCTCCAACGGCGATCGCCCGGCGAATCGTCTCCCCCGGCATGCGGGCCCCGCCGATGATCACCGCGCCCCGCATCTCGTTCGTGATCAGGTCGGGAACAAACTCCTGTGTGTGATCGTGGCAGGCCATGACGATCGGCCCGAAGGCCTCGCCCCCGATGCCGAAGATTCCCTGCACGAACGAAACGTCGGCCTCAACGAGGACTCCCTCGCCCGGCATGACGTCGACGATCTCCCCGGTCACAAAGGCCCGCACTTCCACGGGAATCGACGCCCCTCGAATGATCACCTGACCCGTGACATGCGAAATCGACTCAATCACACCCGCAACTTTCGTGCGGTATTCGCCCCGAAACATCCCGAAGAGCCCTTTGGTGCGGGCCAGTGCGTCTCCTGCTGCGACGCGATCGCCCTCCTGCTTAAGCATGCAGCCAGGCACATCGGCCGGCGCGAGCGCGAGCTGATTGGCCAGATTGATCGGCGTGGCGTCCCCCGGCAACTCCGTGCGGGCGACAACGTCCTGCGACGACACATGGTCGCCGACCGACACGAGCACGTCCCCCGCAATCGGCAGCACGCGTCGCGCGCGATATCGCATCCTGCGAGTGACCTGAAGTCCGGGTGTATAGGCTGTGGCCATCGGTTTACTATCGACGCCGACTATTGAACCGAGGTGACGATCCGGTTGCCCCGTTGTATGATGGAGGCTGCTCAACGTCGAGGCTGGAACATGAAAACACAAACTTCAGGAACCGTCGATCGTGGGCAAGTGCTGCTCGATGAACCGGTTCACCTCCCGGATCAGACGCGCGTACAGGTCACGATCGAGCTGAAGGAGGATTGGCGATTGCGATACCGGTCTGGACTGGACCATTTCTTGAAGCGGATTCGCGAGAAGCCGATTCATGCGGGCGTTCACTTTCGGCGCGAGGAGCTGCATGAACGCCATTGACACGAATGTCCTGATCTATGCCGTAGACTCAGCGGATCCAGTCAGGCAATCGCAAGCGATCAACCTGCTCAATACGCTCGCAAACGATCCCGACAAAGTGGTCCTGTTGTGGCAGGTCGCGGTGGAATACCTGGCGTGTTTACGGAGATGGGAAAACCTCGGCCGAATTGTCCGTGATGATACGACGGCACTTGTCGACGCGATGGAGGCGACGTTCGAGTGTGTGTTTCCAACGGCGACTATCCTGAAACAGTCGCTTACCCTGTCGTCGCACTACAGTCTTTCACATTGGGACAGTTTACTGGTCGCCGCTTGCATTGAAGCGGGCGTGACAACGTTGTATTCGGAGGATCTCGCTTCAGGAATGAGGTACGAGACCGTCTCTGTCATTAATCCATTCGCTGTGTGATTAATTGAACGATGGAGCGCATTCACATGCGACTGGTGACACCGATGACATGAGCCTGAGGCGTTTGCATGGTCACTGTGGATACAAATCAAACGCCTGCACCCACGCTGTCATCGCGTTGCGGCATTCTCCACGTTCTTCCGGCAATACCAGCGGGCGTCCGCGGGCGTCGAGAATCAGTCCGACCATTCCGCCGCGGACTTCTCTTTCAATGCGTGCTCCTGCTCCACCGCCGACGTCAAATCCCCGCGACGGATCAATGACGATCTTGGCCGTCTCACCGATGCCGAGCCTGAACAACCGCATGTCGCCGCACAGCATTTCGCCCTTCTCCGTCAGGGACGATCCGCTGATTTCGTAGCGGAAGCAGGGTTTGCCGGCCTTGCCCTGACCGCTTGCCGCCACGCACGTCCCGAGATAGATCAGGCAGT
>JAHBXU010000495.1 GCA_019636315.1 Planctomycetaceae bacterium
TTGAGGCGGATCACCGGCCGGGCGCCGGGCGGCGCCTAGGCGGGATCGCGGTCGCGCCAGCGCCCGTCGTAGCGCATGGCGCGGCCCTCGGCCTTCGCCTGCTCGCGCATCTGCGCCAGTTCCTCGGGCGTCGCGTAGCAGCGGTACGCCTTGCCGGCGGCGAGCAACTGCTCGGCGACCTCGCGGTGCCGCGCCGCGCGGGCGTACTGGTAGACGGTATCGCCGTCCCAGGTGATGCCGAGCCACGACAGGCCGTCGAGGATCGCCGCGATCGCCGCCTCGGTAGAGCGCTCGCGGTCGGTGTCCTCGATGCGCAACAGCATCTTGCCGTCGCGCCCGCGCGCGTAGAGCCAGTTGAACAGGGCGGTCCGCGCGCCGCCGATGTGCAGGAAGCCGGTCGGGGACGGCGCGAAACGGGTGACGACGGGTGCGGTCATGTCGGAGGGGTCGGTCGCTCTCGGAGAAGTGTTCGGCGGGGCGTTTATCACACGCGCTGCGGGCTGTCTCAACGTGTCGGCACAGATGGCCACCAGAAGGTGAACGGCGTGTTCCCGTCGGCGTTCCAGCCCGCCGCTCGGCCGCCTCTTGGCCACCCCTTGGCGCGGCGGCGCGGATTTGGCAGATAAGGCGCAGCTTTGAAAGGGTGACGATGACCGACGAATCGACGTCTGACGCAGGCCGCGACTTCATCCGCGATATCGTCGCGGCGGACCTCGCCGCGGGGAAGCACAAGGGCGTCGTGACGCGCTTTCCCCCGGAGCCGAACGGCTACCTGCACCTCGGCCACGCCAAGTCGATCTGCCTGAATTTCGGCATCGCCGAGGAGTTCGGCGGCCGCTGCCACCTGCGCTTCGACGACACCAACCCGACCAAGGAGGAGCAGGAATACATCGACGCCATCCAGCGCGACGTGCGCTGGCTCGGCTTCGACTGGGGCGAGCACCTGCATTTCGCCTCGGACTATTTCGAGCAGCTTTATACGTGGGCCGTCCAGCTCATCGAACAGGGAGATGCCTACGTTGACAGCCAGTCGCTGGAGGAAATTCGATCGCAGCGAGGGACGGCGATGTCCCCCGGAGTTGATTCTCCCTATCGCAACCGCACGGTTTCGGAGAACCTGGATCTGTTGACCCGCATGCGGGCCGGCGAGTTTCCCGATGGGGCGCACGTCCTGCGGGCCAGGATTGACATGGCCTCCAAGCATCTCATTCTTCGTGATCCATTGATGTACCGCATCCGGCATGCGGAGCACCATCGCACCGGCAATGATTGGTGCATCTATCCGATGTATGACTATGCCCACGGCCAGAGCGACGCCCTGGAAGAGGTCACGCATTCCATCTGCACGCTCGAGTTCGAGACCCACCGGCCGTTGTACGACTGGTTCATCGAAAAACTGGGTCTGTTCCCGTCCCGTCAGTATGAATTTGCAAGACTGAACCTCACGTACACGGTGATGAGCAAGCGTAAGCTGCTGGAACTGGTGGAGTGCGGCCACGTCGACGGCTGGGACGATCCGCGAATGCCCACGCTCTGTGGATTGCGGCGGCGTGGCTATACCCCCGAGGCCATCCGCGAGTTCTGCCGCGAAATTGGCGTCACGCGGTACAACGGCCTGACCGACATGGTTCTCCTGGAAAACGCGCTCCGCGGCGACCGCAATCGGAGGGCCGAGCGGCGCATGGCGGTGCTGCGGCCTCTCAAAGTGGTGATCACCAATTATCCCGAGGGACAAACCGAGGAATTGGAAGCCGTCAATAATCCAGAGGACGCCGCGGCCGGGACGCGCATGGTCCCCTTCAGTCGCGAGTTGTATATCGAGCTGGACGACTTCATGGAGGATCCACCCAGGAAGTTCTTTCGGCTGGCCCCCGGGCGCGAAGTCCGGCTGCGCTATGCCTATTTTATTACGTGCACCGGCGTGGTGAAGAACGATGCCGGTGAGATCGTCGAACTCCACGCGACGTATGATCCGGCCACCAAGGGAGGCGATGCTCCCGACGGACGGAAGGTCAAATCAACCCTGCACTGGGTTAGTGCGGCTCATGCCGTGACGGCCGAAGTCCGGCTGTACGACCATCTTTGCAAGGTCGAAGATCTCGGCAAAATTCCCGAGAACGAAGACTGGAAAACCTACCTGAACGAGCACAGTCTCGAAGTCGTCAACGACTGCCGGCTCGAACCCTCGTTGACCGCCGTTCCGGCGGGCACGCCCGTCCAGTTTGAACGCCTCGGGTATTTCACGCCGGACGTGAGGACGTCGAGCTCCGAGCGCCCCGTTTTCAATCGGAGCGTCACCCTGAAGGATGCCTGGGCGAAGGCCCGAGATTAGGTGTTTTCAGAGGCTGGCTGTTTCAGAATCATTCGGCGACACGGAATTGCCTCCTCCCCGCCGAATTCCGTCAAGCTGTGCCGGTTCTCCGGACGATGCCATTACAACCGCACTCTTCGGAGCAATCCGCAGAGGTTCTCTGCGTGTCTAGGGGGCGCTGACGCATCGTGCGCCGGCGAAAATCTGCCGCGTTGTCGGCTTGGGGGGGCAAATGATTCTCTGCGCGCGACTTGCAACGTTGACGGCGGCTCTAAGCGTCGTGGCGGCAGGCTTATGGCTTGAAGAGCCGGTGCTCGCGGATGAACCGGCCGGCGTAGCACAGCTTGGTGACAGTTATTGCCCGCCCTGTCCGCCCGACTTCCAGTCGCCCGGAGCATATGCGTATCCCCCTTCGTTTTCCGGGCCATTTGCACCGCAGATGCCGACGACGCCAGCGCCCGGACAGTCGACGCCGATGACCCCGGCCCGTCCTCAGATCCCGGGCGCCCAGCAGCAACCCGGCGCCACTTCCCAGCCACCAGGTGCGGCTTCCCAACAGCCGACAGCGCCGGCTCAGGCTCCGCCGACGTTTCTCCCCTCGCCGACCACAGCAGCGACCTCCGCTCAGGCCCTCGCGCCCAATTCGATCGGTGATTTCTTCGGACCGACGACGCTCAAGCCGATCATTCGTCCGGGAGAAATCGTCAATCAAGCGGTGTTCTTCGATCCTCCCGAGCCACCCGTCGTGATCCCCGGCAAAGGTCCCATCCCGCCGCCGCCGGACCCGTTCCTGAACTACTTCCGCATTGTGAATGAAACCGCTCCGAATTCGGGAATCTACACCACGGATACGGACGTCCTGTTGGGCACCGGCAAGTCCGGGGTCGTCTCCGCTTCGTTGAGCCAGCTCGGCAAGCAACTGCTCACCCAGTATGACGGCAGCACGTTCACCGGGGAACGCGACGACCTGGGTCCCGTGACCGATCCGGGGCCGTTTGTCGCCCTCAACTCGGGGACCCGGGGCACGATCGATCTGCTCGCTCCGGAAGATCCGAACGAGATGACGACGCTGCTCAACCAGCCGATCTACAACATTCACGACGCAATTCAGGTGTTCATTCCAACGCCCGGCGCGAACGTCGGTCGTCAGAAGATCGTGGAAAACAACAGCGTTTTCCCCCGCGACCGCGTGTTTTTGAACTATAGCGCCTTCACGAACGTGCCGCTCTCGGCGACCGGGGAAAACGTGCATCGCTTTGTTCCCGGTTTCGAAATGGCCTTCCTCGAAGAGCAGATGTCGCTGGAAGTGCGTTTGCCGTTTGCGGCGACGCTCGACTCCGACATTCGCGCCGGCGGACTAACCGCCCGCAATGAGCTGGAGTTCGGGAATATGGTCACCACGCTGAAGATGCTGGTGCGTCAAAACGAGAACTCGGCCACCGCGATCGGCTGCAGCCTGGCCTTGCCGACAGCCGCCGACGTCACCGTCCGCGATTTCTTCGGCGAGGAATTCATCTCTATGGAGAACAACTCATTGCATGTGATGCCCTGGGTCGGTGCAGCCGTCTATGAGGGACGGTGGTTCGCCCAGGGATACCTGCAGGGGGACATCGACACGACCGGCTACCGTGTGCTCGTCCGTAACGATTCGACAGGGAATTTTGACGATGCCGGCGAACTGTATGATGCCGCATTCGTCTATTGCAGCGCGTCGGTCGGCTACTGGATCTACCAGAACGGCTACACACAAACGAACTTCGCGCAGGAAGGCAATCGCACGGTGAAAAAACGCGTCGTCGCCCGCGACTACTGG
>JAHBXU010000496.1 GCA_019636315.1 Planctomycetaceae bacterium
GGTAACTCGACTGTCGAATACGTCGCTGCGAATGCATCTTAGCCCGACGCGCGAACCAGGGAATCCCGGGCTGCTCTTCGCTGACGCATCAAGCCGCCGGCTGGTGTCACACAGCGGACCACTTTCTGAACAACTCGCCCGCTGTTCGAAACACTATCCGCGCGTTGCGTGTCAACGACCCCGTTTGTGACAGCGTCGGCCACAGGGAGCCGAGAGAATCTATCCGCAACGCTCCTTTCTGGAAACATGAATCGACTGGGAAGACCGCTGCGCACGCATGCGTCGTACCGGAGGAGAACGCACTTCACGGCCAAGAACCGCCGAAATGCCGGTTTTCGACGAAAGAAACCGGTTGCCGCGCTGCTAGTGTGGATTCAAGTGAACGCAACAGTTCACCAACTGCAGTCCGCACTACTCGGGGAATGTTAAAATGGGGAAAGCAAAACTGATCTTCAGCGGGGCCGTGTTGGGAGCAGCGGCCATGTACGTCGGGCTTCAATACCATGTGCTGTTGGCGACCGAGGGATTCCTGCTGGTGCCCCGTGCGCCGCAGAATAGCCTGGGAGAGAGTTATGCCAATGTGCAGCAATGGGATGCAACGACCTGGGCGGCGCATCCCCGCATTGCCCTCGCCGTCTCAGAATATGGCCGGGCCGACCTGCTGGGTGAGGGCACCGCTGCCGCGGTCCAAAACTCTCTCCCGACCATTCCAGCACGCCAGCAGATGGGACGCACCAACGCCGGATGGGAACCCGCAAACTCGCACGCCGCTCCTGGGCCGATCATGGATGGGAAAATCGCGAGGACCGGGGCGGTGGCGCAAGATCGCGAACAACCGCGACGGGGTTTTCTCCCCCTCTCGGAACTCTTTGGAATGAAGTCCGGCGGGCAAGCGCAGCCAAACGCGCCGGCACAGCCCGGTCAGCGGGAATCGATGACCCCGGTGGTCCCGACCGGCAGCACTCGCAAGCCGGAAGTGGAATTCCTGCCGCCCCCCGACAACGTGGAACTGGGACGGCCGCAGCCTTTCCCGAAAAACTCAAACTCGCGCTGGCGTCAATCGGACGCCAATGAGGCGGACCAGGCGGCGCGCACTGCGGCTGAGTCCTCGGGATGGGAACCACTCTCCGCGCGTCCTGTGGACACACGGCGTCTGTAACCCTGCACCCGATCGCGAAGATCTTCAAACCGGCGGCAGCTGCGAGCGCGTATCTGTGGCACCCGAAGCGTCAGTGAGGACGTGTCCCCTGCTCGTCCCACAAGCGCTTCGGGTGACAACCACCCGGCACGCTCGCATCGACGGCATCGACAATCATCGTGGGAAGCGACGCGGTGAGTTCTACGGCTGCGACGGGAGAGGAACGTCCGGAGTTTCAAAGCTGCTGAGCCGGTCGAGGATGCCCGCAGGGGTCGGACGCAAGACTCCGATCACGGAGGACAGGGCCTCCCGCATCGCCGGTTCGGAGGACTGGTCCCAGGCATCGATCAGGCGCGTGACGGCGTCGTCGGACAACATCCGGCCAAATCGACGGATGTGAATCGCCAGCTCGCGCGCGGCAGCCTCCCGGGTGTCCACTTCAATCGCCGGGGCCAGAACCAGATCGACCAGTCGTTGTTGCACGCTCGGTCGGCCAATCGTGCCCAGGGCGATCACGGCATCGATCCCGAAGCCGGGTTGGGCAGCCACATCCGACAGGGCATCCTCGGCAGACGACAGGTCGAACACGTTCGACCGCGAACGTTGTGCGATATAGCGGAGCCAGTCGGCGGCTGTCAGAGCGCGCTCAGCCTGCTGCTGCGGCGTCAGCGGAGGAACGCCAAAGTCGCGGAGCACGGGTTGCAGTTGGGAGGACCATTGCATCGGGCCGCCATCGGTCGAGACGAACGCGCTGCCAGGAACGCGATTGAGCACGCGCCGCATGTCGGCCCGCGCAGGTTCTCCGGCAGCAATGACGATCGGGACGCCCGCCGTTCGCGAATCAGCGCGGAGGTTGGCGATCGTCTGTGTGAGTTCCCATCGGACGGTGTTGGGGTGCAGCACGGTCAGGGCCACGTCCCCCCGCGCGACGGCTTCGCGAAAACCGTCCTGACCGGTTAACGCCACCGTCGTCGTAAAGCCCAGACTGTTGAGCATGCTGGCCGTGTCGGCAGCTCGAGCGGTATTGGGGTCGATGACGATGCTGCGAGGTCCGCCTTCTGTGCGCAGCGCCCGGGCGAGAATTTCCACCACGCGCTGTGACCGGGAAAATCCCTCAAGGGGATCGAGTTCCAGGATGGCCGCCGCGGCGGCAAACTGCACCCGGTCATTGGGGAAGTCGAGTGCTGCGATGAGCGGCGAAGGACGCCCATCACGCGGCCTCAGAGTGTCGCGTGTCGCCAGTGCGCCGAGCGCTGTCACCGCGCTTTCTGCTGCTGCGGGATTTCCGTGTTCGACGGCCAGACCCAGGGCCATTTCGGTCAGACTGGCTCCGCTCAGCAAGGCAAGGTCGTAGGCTGTGCCGGGTCCTTGAGGAATTGGCTGGCCCCAGCCCGCACGATAACGGGCGTGCGCCAGCGCTGCGGCGAGAAACAGCGCCCGATTCCGATCGCGATCGGGCGCCATCAACATGGCCTGTCGGGCGAGGCGCTCCGCCATCAACATCGACGCGGCAGCGGGAGTGGTGGCCGTCTTCACCAGTCGGTTCTGTGCACGGTCCCAACTCCAGACGAACAGCTTGCCGTCCAGATCCGGACTCCATGGATATTCATCGCGAAAGTGCTGTAGCGCGCCCTGGTAGACTTCTTCAGCCGCCCCCACCGGGTCGAGACGACTCGTCAAGTTCGCATCGCCATATCGAATTCGCGCGATGGCGCGTAATGCCGACCGTTGAATCTCGGGAGGCTGATCAACAGCGAGCGCCGGATACCAGAGGTGGGAAACCACCGATTCATCGCCCAACCATCCCAGGACGTCGATTGCGATCGCGCGCGTGCGGAGGTCCGGGGCGTCCAGTGCGCCGAGCAGCGGGTCGACGGCGGCCGGACCGAACTTCACCAGCGTTTCCAGCAGCAGGTCCCGATTGCGGAAGTTGGACTGATCGACCAGCCGCGCGAGGAGCTCGGGGACTGCGTCCGCCCCCAGGTGTTTGAGGTCGGCGATGACGGCGTCGCGCTCGCGGGGCGAATCCTGAAGTCGCGAAATGAGCCCGTCGAAGTACGCCGGATTGGAGACCTGATTCGCCGCGGCGGCCTGAACACGCTTTAACAGCTGTTGAGACTGCGGAATCAGTTTCTCATCCCGCGAGAGACGGAGAAACATAGCTGTGCCATGCACCTCGCGAAGACGCAGGAGCGTCTCATCGTCGGGCTGCAGTTCGAGCAATTTGGCCAGATACCGTTGGGCCAGGTCCGGTCGAGAGACGCGAAGCATGACGAGAGCCGCGTCGAAGAACTGTTCCGCCGTTTGAGGTTCATTGGCCAACAGACCGGGCGCCGCTTCCTCCGCCAGACCGGCTTCATTGGGGGCTTGGGCTCTCGATTGCGGCAGCGCAAGGCCCACTTGCAGCAGGCAGAGTGCAGTGATGAGCGTGGATTTTCTCATGGCAACCCTTCCGGCACCGCCGGTCCGTGTGATTGACAATCTCGACTCAGCCGATCCGGCGACCCTCCCGTGAAGGGGACATGCCGCCGCAGCGTTTTCGGGCCTCGTCGATCGAACGATTTCTCGCTGGACGACGTCTCGACCCGCAAACTCTGTGCAGACGTCGAAGTCGACGGAACAGGCCGGTTCCGGCAAATGTCGACGCGCAGCCGCCGCCGGTCGCTTCCCGGATGTTCCGTATCGAAAGTATCGCTCGGAACACGCAATGCCTTGAGTTCAGCGTCTCCGGAAGTCGCACCGGATGCAAACCTGAAAGCCTGAGCTGCACGCAGTTTGCCCTGCCCGCATCGGCCGTACTCCATGACTCACTGTCAGCCGGTCGCCGATCGGAAAGGTCAACCAAACTCAGATTCGTTCCTGAGGGGACGATCTATGGAGCGGGTATCGTCATGGTGGATTGCGAAGTTTTTGGAGCATGCCTGCTCTCATGCCGAGAGGCGGGTGAGTACGCCGGAAACCCGCATGACATGCCGAC
>JAHBXU010000497.1 GCA_019636315.1 Planctomycetaceae bacterium
TTCGAGATCAACAAGGAACTCCGCGAACTCTCGCCGGAGGACATTGACCGCCCGGAAAACCGGCGACGAATTGAAACACAGGCGGCTGCGGAACGGGGGAACGGGCGGCGGCTGTCGACGCTCGTCCTCGCCGGAGACGACCTGCTCGCGCAGGCAATGCGAAACCCGGAGATCGGTGTCGGTCATCTGGAGACGTGGGCTGAAATGATGCAGATTCTGAGGGACATCTCCGGCAATCGCATGCCATCGGTCGCCGACCTGCTGAAACAGGCGTCCAAGGCGCCCGCCGTCGCACAAAACTCACCCAGCAACAAAGCCCCGATGGCCGGACAGAACCGCCTGGAGAATGCGGGGAGCGATCCCAATACGGGAGGCGAGGCGAAGCCGCCGACCGCCGTGCCGACAATCACCGATATCGAATCGTCTCACAATCAGCCCCAGCCGGAAGAACCGAAGGAGCCGTCGGAGAGCAAAGGCTCGCAGCCGCGGCTTACGCTGCCGACCACGATGCTGGCCGGGACCGGCTCGGGCGACAAGAAGCCGTCGCCGGCTGGTGAGAAGACGGAAGAAGCGGTTCGCGAGCAGCAGGATCTTTTGGCGGAGTTCGAGAAGATCGCGGACGAACTGAACCGCGTGCTGGCCAATCTCGAAGGGAGCACGCTCGTCAAGCGGCTGAAGGCGGCATCCCGCAAACAGCAGCAAGTGGCGCTCAAGCTCGGCTCGGTCGTGCCGGATACGTTCGGCGCCAACGACCGCGCGAAGGAATCCCGAGGCGAAACGTTTCAGGAACTCTCCGAGGTCGAGTCGGCAAGCAGTCAGTCGGTCTCTCACATTATGGACGACATGGCGGCTTACTTTGATCGCAGCCGCTTCATGCGGTTCAAGGTCGTGCTCGACGACATGCGGGAGCAGGATGTCACGGCGGCCCTTCGCAACCTGTCGGACGATCTGCGGAAGGAGAACGGGCTGTCGATTTCCCAGGCCGAGTACTGGAGTGAAACGCTCGATCGCTGGGCGGAAGACCTTGTTGACGCGTCGAAGTGCGGAGCCTGCCCCGGCTGCAAATCGAAGGGGAGTCTGCCGCCGTCGATTGTGCTGGAAGTGCTGCAGATTCTGGAAGGGGAGATCAATCTTCGCGAAGAGACCCGCGTCGCCGAACAGGCGCGGCCGGCGGTGTCGCGCGAGGACCATGACAAAACGGCCGGTCAGTTAAGCGAGACGCAGGACGCGCTCCGCGATCGCATCGACAAGGTGATCGATCGGATTCTGGAGTTGCCCGATGCCGAAGCCGACTTCGGCAAGGAGATCGCGCTGTTACAGGCTGTTTCTCCCGTCATGGTCGACGCGACGCAGATTCTGGCGCGGCCCGAGACGGGGAGCGCGGCGGTCGCAGCCGAGACCGAGGCGATCGAACTGCTGTTGCAGTCGAAGCGGTTCAATCCCAAGGGCGGGGGTGGGGGAGGTTCGAGTCCGGGCGGCGGCGGAGGGGGTGATACGAATGATTCCGCACTTGCACTCGTCGGCAGCGGCGTCAACGAGAAGGCCGTGAGCGAGGAGCGTCCGGTCTCACAGTCGACTGGCACGAGCGGCCCGGTGCTGCCCGAAGAGTTCCGCGCCGGATTGGACGAATACTTCAATCGGTTGGATCAGCAGTGAGTCGTGATTCCGGAGTCGTTAGGGTCGGAGAAACGCAAGGTTTGATGAATGCCTGTTGGCCAGGGGGGCCGCGGAGGACACGGATGCGGCGGGTTTCCGCGGATCAGTCGAAGTCGCCGTATGCGATGTCAGGAGACTCGATGGCGATGGTAGTGACTCCCAAGCCGATGGCTCTGCCGTCGGTCGACCGTGATTCCTGCACTGTCAGACGCGGATGACTCCACCAATCAGGAAAGCCGAGCCGCGTCCGTCGGACGGCAAAGCCGTCGGCTTGGGGTTTTGGTTGATCATTGGTCGCATCCGTGTGAATCCCGGTTCATTCCTTCGAGCGCGTGATGAGGTCAGCACATGAGTCGACATTCCAAACGGCGAATGGGCGGTTGGCTTCTGGCGGCGGTCAGTGTCTTGTGGATCGGTTCATACGGTGCTGCCTGCGGAGAGGACAGGATCGGCGGCGTCATGCGGTTTCTGTTTGGTCGGGGCGCAGGGGGGGGTGAAGCACGGGGAGTGATCAATCTCGTTGTTGAAGATGCCCCGGCAGACTTCGAGAATCAGTTCACGCCGCTCCTCAATAAACTGCTGTCCGCGGAACTCCATTTCGCCCACAAGGTCTGCCAGTTGAATGCGGAGCAGGTCGCGCGGCTAAAAGAAGTCGGCCAGGTCAAGGTCGCGGCCATCGCGAAGACGTACGGTCAACAGCGGAATCAGCATCAGTCGTCCGAATGGCCGGACGCCCGCGATCTCCTGACAGCCGCATTTCAGGAGCAGTTAGACGCGCTGCTGCCCGCAGAAACGGCACAGCGCTATCGGGAGGAGATGGCCGCACGAAGGCTGGCCCGCGACGCGGCGGCTCGGGAAATGATCCTCGTGCTGATGGACCGCCGATTGTCGCTCACGCCGGAGCAGTATACGCAGTTGGACGGCGCGATCAGCGGCCAGCGCGATGCGAGTTGGTCGCGGAATATGCAGATGTTCCTCTACGAAGAATACGCCCCCATGCCGGACGACAGTGTTGTCCGTCCGCTGTTGTCGGACCGTCAGCGGGACATCTGGGCGTCACGCACCAATTACGGGCGGATCTCCTTCGGGTGGGAGCAGGATCTGGGGCTGATGACTCCCTGGGGAGATCTCGGCGATATCGAATTGGAGTTGCCTGCCGCGCAGGCCGAGCCGGCGAACGACGCGACGCAGGAAGCCGCACAGGAAGAATGATGTCCAGTCACTCACTGATACTTACCGTATGCATGCTCGGGTTGATCGCCTTCGGTCCTGCTTCGCCGACCCGCGCTCAGGCGCTCGTGATGGTCGGCAACGAGCAGATGATTGAGATGACCCGCGAGCAACTGGTGCAGAATGTCTTCCGCAACCAGCATTCGCTCGCCGATGCCGAACGGCACGCGGCGAGTGCTCTGGCGGTGCAGATTGATTTTGTCGCCCTGATCGGAACGCTGCGGGCTGGGCAGCGGGACCAGCTGGAACTGGCCGGACAGGGGGACATCCATCGCTACTTCAGCGACTTCGAAAGCTACCTGGCCACGGCGCCGACCGGCCAGATCACCATGCAGCAGTGGAACGATATCTGGCAGGGGCTGCAACCGCTGCAGGCACGGTACACCGCCGGACTGCACGGCCGTGATTCGCTGTTTCGCAAGACGCTCCCCACAACGCTCGACGAGGATCAGTTCGCCGCGTATCAGGTCCTGGAGCAGCAGCGGAGTCGGCAGCATTACCAGGCGGTCATCAAGGCGACGCTGGCGGCCATCGACGGCAAGATCCCCCTCACGACCGCACAGCGGGAACAGATCCTGAGACTCATGCTGGAGAAGACCCGCCCGCCGCGGTCCTACGGCCAGAGCTACTATCAATATCACATCGTGCTCTATCAGATGAGCACAATTGAGGCAGACCTGAAGCCGCTGTTTGCGGAGAACGAATGGGAACTGATGCAGAAAATCCTGCAGCAGGGGCGGATGATCGAACACATGCGCCAGCGGGGGGGAGTGGAACTGGAGATTGTTGAGGAACCCGAGGAAAACTTGATTCAGTGAACGGTTTGGATTGCGGTTATTGGCAAGTGCTCCCACACGACCCATCAGCAAAGGCCAAGGGAGTGGCGGAGGTCGATCATGCAGAAAATAACGCGATATGTGGCCGCGCTGATTGTGATCTTCATCGGCACACGGTCGGGGAGGTGCCTGGACAGGATTGTGATTCAACAGGACGGGCGCGCGCTGCTTGTGGCGAATTTGAACGAACGGGCACTCATCCAATCGGTCCTCGGCAATGCGCAAACGATAGATGCCGCCTGGGAGAACGCCGAAGCGAGCCTGGGAGGCGTGGTTGATGCCATCGCGCGACACGTGAGTTTGTCCGCCGAGCAGCGAGCCACATTGGAACTGGCCGGGCAGGGCGACATTCACGAATTCCTGAAAGACGTCCTGCGGCTCTTGCCCCC
>JAHBXU010000498.1 GCA_019636315.1 Planctomycetaceae bacterium
CACCTCAGCGGTTTCCGAACGGCCCTCACACGGACGCTGAACGCCTACGGAAAAAAATCCGGGGCCTTCAAGGACACGAGCCCGGCAGGCGAAGATTTTCGTGAAGGACTCGCCGCCATCATCACGGTCCGCATCCCCAACCCGCAGTTCGAATCGCAAACGAAGATCAAACTCACCAATCCCGAGGTCGAAGGTGCGGTCAATTCGGTCGTGGGAGACGGCTTGGCGAAGTACCTGGAAGAGAACCCGCAGATCGCCAAGACGATTTGCAGCAAGGGCCTGCGCGCTGCGGAAGCCCGTGAAGCCGCCCGCAAAGCCCGCGATCTGGCCCGCGACAAAAACAAGGTTTCCGGTGGTTCCCTGCCGGAAAAACTCCGCGATTGCCGCATCCACAAACTGGATGTTTCAGAGCTGTATCTCGTCGAAGGAGATTCGGCCGGCGGCTCAGCCGACACGGGCCGCGACTCCGCCACCCAGGCCATTCTCCCTTTGCGCGGCAAGATTCTGAACGTTGAGAAAGCTCAGATCGTCAAGGTGCTGGGAAATAAGGAGGTCGCCGCCATGTTCAAGGCGATCGGCATTCCCCCCATGGCCGAGGAGATCGATATCTCGAAGCGTCGTTATGGGAAGCTCATCCTGATGACGGACGCCGACGTCGACGGTTCACACATCCGCACACTCTTACTGACATTTCTGTTTCGACACATGCGCGAACTGGTCAAGCAGGAGTGCGTCTATGTGGCTCAGCCGCCGCTGTATCGTGTGCTCCCCAAGGGAAAACGCAGCCAGACGCCGCGGTATGTCCAGACGCACGAAGAGATGATGACCGAGTTGCTGGAGTTGGGACTCGACGATGCGACGCTGACGTTGCAGCCGCGCGCGAGTCTGCTTTCTGCGTCGCTGGACGAACACTTGCGAGGGACCCGCGACGCAGAGCGGTCGCTCAACAACACGCAACTTCGGCACTTGGCGGAGCTGATGTCGACGATCGAAGAACCGCTGGAAACGCTCGAACGGCGGGGCATCAACCTGCGACGTTTGAGCACGGATCATGCAACGGCCGACGGACGCCTGCCGCGATTTCGCGCGTTCCTGGGGACCGCAGAACATTGGTTTGCGGATAAGGGGGCGCTGGACGACTTTCTGACACACGAGCAATCCAAAGTGGGGATGGAATTGAAGGTCGCAGACGAACTCCCGCAATCGGAAGTTCCGCCCTCCACTCCGACAGAGGCGCCCGCTGCGGAAGCACCACAATTACAGGTGATGGATCTGCACGAAGTTCGTTCAATCAACGCGGCGCTCAAGACGTTCCAGACAGATTTTGGATTGTCGCTCAACGATCTGTTGCCGCCGCCTCCGCGCAATGCCGAAGTCGTTTATCCCTACACAATTGAAGGTCACGAAAGCGCGCAGCGACTGACGAGCCTGAGAGAGCTGGTGCCGACGCTCCGGTTGCTGGGCAGTCGCGGGTTGACCTACACGAGATTCAAAGGTCTGGGGGAGATGAATCCGAACGAGTTGTTCGAGACCGCGATGAACCCCGAGACGCGCGTGCTCAAACAGGTCACGCTGGAGGACGCCGCGGCGGCGGAAGAGATCTTTCGAGTTCTCATGGGAGACCATGTCGAGCCGCGCCGCGAATTCATCGAGAAACACGCACTCGACGTCAAGGATCTGGATGTGTAGTCCGAGGACAATGACACAGCGCGTCTCGGTGCACATGCTGCCCTCGTTAATTGAAGCGGGTAGCCTCGCGGGCGGTGTGTCAGTCGTCATCGACGTTCTGCGTGCGACGACGACGATCGTCCACGCCCTGGCAAACGGAGCCGAGGCCGTTGTTCCTTGTGAGTCGATTGAGCAGGCGTTGGAGGCGAAGGCGGCACAGAGCCAGTCACAGGGCGCGGCGGGGATGAATTCGAAGGTTCTGCTGGGCGGAGAGCGGCATGGGGAGTTGATTCCGGGTTTCGACCTCGACAACTCGCCGTTCGCTTATTCCCCCGAAGTCGTCGCCGGCAAGACGATCATCTTCACGACGACAAATGGGACGCGGGCTCTTCATGCGTGTCGCACAGCCAGCCGCGTCCTCATCGGCGCCTTTGTCAATCATGCGTCCCTGGTGCGAATCCTGCAGGCCGATGGTCGTCCCGTCCATCTCGTGTGTGCGGGCACAGATGGCCAGTTGACCGCCGAAGACATCCTGTTCGCCGGCGCCGTCGCAGTTAATCTGTTGAAGGGATCAGCTTTGCCAGTGGCGGATGTTCAGACGCAGATGGCGGTGGACTTTTTTCAAGCCCGGTCGGGCGATTCTGAGATGTTTCTGCAGACGCTGCGAAATAGTCGCGGGGGTCAGAATCTCCTGCATCTCGGAATGGACGCGGACGTCCAACGTGCCTCGCAGTGGAATCTGTTCGAGGTGGTTCCTGAATGGCACGCTGCGGAAAACCGCATCGTCGCCGCACGCCCGACGTGATATCCTGAGGTTCGCTGGCGGATCATCCGTCAATCCAGGTCTGGCTGCTGCTGTCCTCACTGATTGAGAGTTCTCACATGAGCACGATCACTCACCCATTGACTCCCGACGATGTTCTCGCGATGCCCGACGGCGATCGCTACGAACTGGTCAATGGTGAACTCAAGGAGCGGCAAATGAGTGAATTGTCCAGTTGGGTCGCCGGCAAGATCATTCGTCTCTTAGGTCCGTTTGAGGATCAAGGCGCAGGCTGGATCTTTCCCGAAGGGACCAGCTATCAGTGCTTCCCTTGGGATCCGCTCATGTTTCGCCGAGCCGATGCGTCCTTCATCGCTCGGAATCGGCGTCCTGATGGCCCCACTGGTTCGGGGCATATTCGGATTGCGCCGGACCTTGCTGCCGAGGTCGTCTCGCCCCACGATTCCCTCTACGACGTGGAGGCCAAAGTCGCCGACTATTTGGAGGCCGGCGTGCAAGTTGTCTGGGTCGTCAATCCGGATCGGCGAACCATCACGATTCACCGGCTGTCCGACCCATCGGCCCCGACTCGCCTGAAGGAGACCGATGAACTCTGCGGCGAGGGGGTCCTGGAAGGATTCCGCTGCCGCGTCGGAGACTTATTCCCGCCCGCGGTCCATGATAAGCGCCGTTCTGCCGCGGCGACACAGACTGAATGAATTGATCACGCCTCCAATCAACGAACGCACACCTCTTGTTACCGGAGCAGTCGCGAGCGTCGTCCAGGGTTGTTGCAAACCGTGCCGACGAATGAATGAGTCACCGAATGGGCCTTTTCATCCATGTCATCTATTCTCTGGCAGTGACGGCCACAATATGGCTTGCCGGCTATTTGGTCAGGAGGCGTATTACGCAGCTTGCCCAGGAAGCTGGAATCGACAACCCGTTCCAAACAGACGCGGGGCTCGAAGTTTCGCCAGGTCTCTTAAGAGCGATTGCGATTACCGACGCGCTGCACCACTGGAGGTTCTCACTACTCGGGGGAGTCTTCGGCATCAGTTTCATTAGCATCCAGATTTTCACAGACGGCTCTATTTCGACGAGCATTTCCAGCTAGACGCACCAAAGGAATGTTATGGCGGACCACGACCGCACCACTCTCATGGACAAAATCGTCGCCCTCTGTAAGCGGCGAGGGTTGATCTTTCAGAACTCGGAGATCTACGGCGGTCTGAACGGCTTCTGGGATTACGGCCCGCTCGGCGTGGAACTCAAGCGCAACGTCCGCGAGGCGTGGTGGCGGGACATGATCACCACGCACGACCCGCTCGACCCGCCCCCCAGCGCCCCGTCCGCCTTCCAGATGGTCGGCGTCGAGACCTCCATCATCATGCACCCCCAGGTCTGGAAGTGCAGCGGGCACTTTGATCTGTTCTGCGACAAGATGGTCGATTGCCGCGAGACAAAGGGGCGTTACCGAATGGATCACGTTAAGGGCCGATGGATTGAGGGAAACCTGAACGAGCCTGATAAAGGAGTTGATCAAACAAACCCCCAACGGGTTTTCGTAACGGCGGTCGCCGACGGGGACGAATTGCTTGCCGAGATCACGCAGCGGGCGCTCAAACTTTTCGGACTTCGATCCAAAGAGGCTTCGCAGTTGAAGTGGGGCTCAGA
>JAHBXU010000499.1 GCA_019636315.1 Planctomycetaceae bacterium
ACCCATAGTTGCTACGACCCGGACCGGCAGGGCCGTGCCTGCGGACGCTGCGATTCCTGTCATCTGCGCGCCAGGGGTTTCGAAGCGGCCGGTGTGGCGGACCCGGCGGCATCAGCAGGCGAGATTCCTACGGGCGGAACGGGTTGAAGTTGTTGTTATTGTTGTTGTTCCCATTGTTGTTGCCGGCTTCCCCCGGATTTTGACCCTGGGGATTGCCGTTCGGCTGCGGCCGCGACACTTTGAGGACGGGCGACAGTCGCTGCTGGAGCGCGGCCAGGTTGATGCTTTGAGTGACAGGAACAACTTGAATGTTGTTTGCATGTCTGGCTCGTTCGTCGAGCGCATTGATGAGTTCCCCGATATCGACCAGCAGACCGCGGGCGGCCGAAACGACAATCGTATTCGAGACGTCATCCACGCCCATCGACAGAGCCCCTTTGAACCGGATCGGCTCCGGGCGTTCCGGGAGTTCGTCCTCTTTGTTATTTCCAAAGCGGCTGCCATAGTCGTAGGTCACGGTATACGCCCCCGGCGATTTGTCTTCCCCGTTCTTCTTCTCGAAGGCCGGATCGTTGGGACTGAGCAGGTCGCGGTACGCCTCCTTGATGGCTTCGGCGACGACGTGCGCATCGGAATACCGGACGGTGAATACCTGCGTCACCCGCACCATCTGCGGATTGCTCACCTCCGGACGGTCGTAAATCTCGATGAGTTCCTCAATGGTCCGGAGTTGCTCGGGCGAGGCTCCCTGAACAAGGATGGTGCGCGATGTTTCATCTCCGATGATCTTCAGCGGACGGCGACGAGAGAGACCCTGACCGGTCTCAGTCTTCTGATTGACGACGTTTCCGTACCAATCCAGAAAGGACTTGTTCCCGTCCTTCTGCTCGAAGAAGGCTTTCAGGTTGTATTCGACATCGAAGGCCCACGTATTCGGGTGCTTGAGCTTGTAGATCACATAATCCCGCCGCTTGGGCGACATCTCGTCAATGAGATCCTCCAGTTGATTCAGCGCTTCCGTGTCCGGAGATCCGATGATCAGGCGACCGTCTGCTCCGCGCTGAATGATGATCGGCGGTCTGGAGGCATCCGGAGCCGCCGCCGCCACGGACGTGGAACGATCCGAATCCTCGGCTGTTCGGTCGTTAAACGCGAGTCCGGCTGCCGCGTGGGATGACTTATTCCCCTCTGCGTTCTCGATGAACTGACGGACGGATTGAATCGCGTCCGATGCACGAGCTTCAAGATCTAGCCAGGCCCGATTCGTGTCAGCCCGTGCCAGGAACACGTCCGCTCCCTGGTCGACGATCAATTGGGCAGCGCCTTCCTCCTTGGGAGCCTCTCGAACTTCGGGATTGTCCGAGGTGGCGGGAGTGGATGCGGCGGGCGCTTGAGCGGGAGTTTTCCCATCGTCCTGCCTGGACTGCGACCGATTCTGGATCTGCAGGTCGTTGGGTGCGATGTTCGGCCAGAGTCGGCGGATGCGATTCAGAATCTCATCGGCATTCTCGTCGGTCGACAGGTCGAGCACCCGCATGGTCTCGTTGTTCCGCTGGCCGGAGGGGATCTCGCCCATCTTGACGAGCAGGTCTTCGACTTCGCGGCGTTCCACTTCATTCGCCCACAGCATCAAGCGGTTGTTCTCGATGTCGGCATCGACGCGGAAGGGCCGCTTGTCTTCCTGCTTCTGTGAGGAGTAATCCGAATAGCGTGAGCTGTAATAGCTGTAGTAGTAGCTGGAACTGCGGTTGTCCTCCTTCTTCTCCTGCGCGCCGAGCATATACATGATCGTGCCCGCGACATCCTCGGCCCGGAGACGGCGGAGCGGGATCACGGCGAAGTTCCGCGTGCTGCCGTCCAGTTTTTCCACAAGTGTCTGGACGGTGATCTGGTCGACGAGTGGACCAATCACGATGAGCGATTTGTTGACATTGTCGACCTGAAGCTTTGTCTCCGGAGAGAGATCGCCGAGTTCGTTGAGAATGCTGACGAGCGGCGCCGGGTCGAGCGTCGACAGCCGGTGGACTTTGAAGTTGTGCGGATTCGCCAACAGGTGTCCTTCGCGGCGGGACGGCGTGTCGAGGGCTTCGATCGTCTGCCGGATGATCTCCATTTTGTCCGGCGGCGCATGCGCAACGATGCTGTTTTCGCGGTCGTTGATGACCAGTTTCGGTTTCTGATCATCGGCCGATTTGCCGCCCGGGCCGGGACTTGCTTGTCCGCGCTGGGCTTGTTGTTGCATCTGCTGGATCTGCTGCAGCTGCTGCATGATCTGCCGCGCCGAGCCATCCGACACGTCCCCCGTCACGCTCCCGTAGTCTTCGATGCCGACAACTTTTTGCACCAGCGAGAGGATGTCCCTTGCGCGGACGTGCTGCAGTTTGAACTGCCGAACCAGAATCTCCTGCCCGGTCCCGGTCTGTTCTTCCGTCAGGACATTCCGAATCTCGCGAAGATTGATGACGGCGTCCATCGCCTCCAGCCGGTTGGTGGCGGTCAGCGCGGTCAGTTGCCCATTCGGGCTGAGCATGGGCTTGAGCTCTTCAGCGGCATCTTTGGCCAGCATCCAGTCGAGCGGAAAGGAGACCTTCACAAACTCGTGCGGCATGTGCTGATCGAGATCATCAGGGGTGACCCGTGGCACCAGCCCCTGATTAAGCTTCTTGATGTTGGCGACAGTCAGCAGTTCGCCCTGCTTGAGCATGGTAAAACCGCGGGCCAGCAGGTGGCGGTTAATCACGTCGCGGGCTTCGTCGAGGTTGTAGGCGCGTTGCGTTCGGATATTGGGAAAGTCGCCGGGGAGCTCCTGCCAGTCCAGGCTCAGCTGCGAAACCTCGGCCAACCATTGGAGCAGCTCCGGCCAGGGAACCCCCTGCACATTAAAATGCACCAAACCGTCCGGGCCGATCTGACGCGGCAACTGATCCCCGGTCGAGGGACCCTCCCACTTGTCGGGCCGTTTGACGACTGCAGGCTCGGCGCTTTCGCCGTCCTTCTTTTCTTCCGGCTTGGCGGCGTCCCCCTCTTTGGGTTTATTCGCGTCCGGCTGAGGATTCCCCCCTGCCGCGGCGGCCGCAGCTTTCATTGCCGCTTCGCGCTCGGCGTCCGATCGCCCGGCCCGTCCTCCCCCCGGCGCTGAAACGGCAGGGGCAGCGACGGCATCCTGCGCAATGGAGATGTCGGGAAGAACTCCCATCCCCGCGATTGCCGCTACGATCGCCCATACCGCAAGGCCGGGCCCACTCCAATGACGAAAGCGCTGCATCATCGCGGCCACTCCCCAATCCCGACGACTGTCCGAACGGACCATCGCCCTCAAGGCAACACGCCCCCCATCATACACCGACTACGATCTGGACACACGATTTGTTGGAAAGGAAAATTTTCCCCCAATAGGTTCACCAAAATACCCCGCGGGA
This sequence comes from Planctomycetaceae bacterium, assembly GCA_019636315.1. Taxonomy (GTDB): domain Bacteria; phylum Planctomycetota; class Planctomycetia; order Planctomycetales; family Planctomycetaceae; genus JAHBXU01. The sequence continues at coordinate 3,420 of JAHBXU010000499.1, forward strand.
AAAACTGGTTAGCTGCGACATGGGGGGGCCGGTCCCCAATCCCGCACCAAAGCAGCCGGCGAAAGGGATCGAGGCCCCCAAACCGTGCCGTCCCGTCGCTATCAGTGCACCGGCCTGCGATGCCCAGATCCCTCCCGCCACGGTGCACTGAGCGTCTCGACTCGAAACACAGCCCATTGCGCGTCTGGCTGCGGCCGCAGTTCGGGGCGTCTGCCGCATGTTGAGGCTGCCCCTTGTCTTTCGCGCTGTCACTTTGTGAAGAGATCGCTTCCATGCGATTTCCCTCGATCATCGCACCCTGATCAGGTCATCCGCGGTGAAAAAGAACGGGATCGTGAGGAATTCCGCCTCGGAGCCATTGTGAGGCCTCCTCTGAGGCGATGGTTCTACGCTGATCACACGCGAAAATTGCACCAGCCGAACGATTTCCCGGATAAAGACGCTCTTCCGCGACTTTGCAAAAACGAATCCAACATCCACAATGGGCGTCACTATCTCACACTCACTCAGAAGTCAATTGCTTCTGACACCGTTGAATTCCCACATTGGTTTGGAGTCACACCATGTCCAACGTCGCCCAACTCGCCGCTGCCGCACTCTCCGAAACCGACGGCCTGCTCCGCCTCGCACCCAATTGGGTGCCTCGGTCGTTCCTCCAGCCGGGCCGACGACTCAAG
>JAHBXU010000005.1 GCA_019636315.1 Planctomycetaceae bacterium
CACAACAGTCGTGCGCCGCCGCCCTGGCCGTTCACCTTGGCCATGGGGCAGCCCATGTTGAGGTCCACCCCTTCATAGCCATGCTCCTCCAGCCACCGGGCTGCGCGGACGAGTTCGTCCCGCTGCCCGCTGAAGATCTGCACGCTGAGCGGTCGATCGTCCGGGACCGTCTCGACGAGTTCGAGCGACTTGCGCCGCCCGGAGAGCAACATGGTGGCTTGCACCAGATCGGTGGTCGCCAACCCCAACCCGCCCAGTTCACGTACAGCCAGCCGAAACGCGAGGTGCGTATACCCGGCCAACGGGGCAAGAAAGTACCGCGACGGGATGACGCGCGATGCGATGTGCAGACGGTTGGTACCTGTGCACTCGGTTTGGACGGAGGGCATTTCAAGGCGACCTTGGGCGACCAGGCTGTTCATCGCTCAACAATGTACAGGCGGACCACTTTTGTGATTCGATCCAGGTCGTGCACCGAATATAAGACGCCGACTGAATGCGAATAGCCCGGCATCGACCAAAGGAACTCGTTCGATTGATTTTTCCGGAGTCGCCCCAGCGACTTTGGCGCACTCGCCAACATGCGGTCAATCTCGTTGCACGCACGAGTCAGCTCATTGCGAACCTGTGGCTGAGCAGACTGCCAAAACTCTGCAAGATCATTCAGTAGGTCGTCGTCCCAGATGACGGTATAGGCCCTGCGTGTCATGCTTCACGGCCGAGCGACTTGAGTCGATCAAGGAACTCGGACGTACTGAGACCTTGCGCGGCTGGCCGCGCGAGTCGTTCGTGGATCAAGTCCTGATCCGCGTCTGCTTGCCGTTCAAGCGTCTGGTACCGTTCGTCATCCGCGCGATCGGAAAGAATCAACGTGCCCAGGAGTTCTCCTGACTCGCTCCTCAGCTCAATGACATCATTCGGTTGATAACGAAGCAAGTCCCCGATCGGAGTTTGAGCCGTCGATTCGTCGATCGTGATCTGGGTCATGGTCAGATTCCCTTTTCTGCATCTTACCGGAATCACAGACCTCGAAAACGCCAGTTTGTGGCGAATCAATCATACAAGCTGGAGTTCTCGGAGCATTTCGCCGGTTTCCTGAAGCGGCAGGCCGACGACGTTGCTGGGGCTGCCGTCAACGCGTTCCACAAACAGGCTTCCGGCTCCTTGTAGCGCGTATCCGCCGGCTTTGCCGCGAGACTCGCCCGTATCGAGATACCACTCCAACCACTCGCACGCATCGCGGCGAAACAGCACGTCTGTGCGAACGACTCGCTCGGTTCTGCGACCGTCGGGCGTCTCAATGCACACGGCCGTCAACGCGGCATGCGGCAACTGCAACAGGTAGCGGTCGAACCACTCTCTGACGACCTCCCGCCAGGTGTCGTCGTCCGGAGGTTGGCCCAGGACGACGGGGCGTCCGTCCTCATCGCGGGCGACAAGCATGGTGTCAGCCGTGACGATGCCCGCTGCGGTATGGAAATCTCCGGAATTTGTGAGCTGAGTCATGACGTCCGCACACTTCGTCCGCACGATCTCCAACAACCGGCCTGAAATCTCAGAGAGCGTTGATAAGCCAGCGAATCCGGCCTCGGCCGCATCAAGCGGTGCTCGAACCATAACTCGCTCCCTGCCGACGAGGTGGGACAGCAACTCATACCGGCGGGGAGAACGCGACCCCAGCACGAGGATTCCACCCGCCGACTCGGAGACCGAGCGACTCATTTATTCAAAGTTCCATTGCAGTTCGCGGCAGCGAGACAGGACGTTTGTTTCCGTCAGATCGAAGTGCAGCGGGGTGACGGTGACGTACCCCTCCATGATGTCCTTCAAGTCGGTCTCGGGCTGAGGGGTCTGCGGCCGCGTCGGGTTCAGTCCGCTCCAATAGTAGGGACGGCCGCGGGGGTCGAGACGTTTCTCGACCCTGTCGGCAAGTCGTTGAACGGCCATCGGTGCGAATCGCACGCCGCGCGGACCCTCTGGCGTGGAATCGGGAAAGTTGATCGACCACAAGCGCCCGCGCTCGGGAACGCGCTCGCGAATCTGTTGAATGAGCTTCGCGGCGTAGCGTGCGGCGGCATCGTAATCAGGCGGCGTCCCTTGCGCCTGGGAGACGGCGAACGACGTAATACCGAAGAAGGCCCCTTCAATCGCCGCCGCGACGGTTCCAGAATACAAGACGTTGATGCCCACATTCGATCCGGAATTGATCCCGCTGACGATCAGGTCCGGCTCCCGCGTACAGAACTCCAGGACTCCCATTTTGGTGCAATCGGCGGGGCTCCCGTCGACCGCCCAGCCGTAATGTTGTCCGTCTTCGAGGATTTCCTTGACCATGATGGGGTGCAGATAGGTAATGCGGTGGCTCATCCCGCTCTGCTCGATGAGCGGTGCGACGACCTCAACGTCACCGAACGTTTTGAGGACGCGGTACATCGCGCGCAGCCCGGGAGCGTGGATTCCGTCGTCATTCACCAACAGGATCTGCATAGGGTCGTCGTTCTCCATCAGGGGCGTGTCTCCGAGCCGAGGCTCGTTTCCTGCGGCGATCGTAGCACCATTGTTCCCGGCGGCTCAATGCCCAGGACCGGGAGGAGCATTGAGTCTGACGGTTATTCCGGTCGGCGAAGGCGGGGGGCTGGCGAGCCCGGTTCTCAGCTTGAGCGAAGCGGTTGAAGGACCGTCGATACGGATTGCACCGCCTGGTAAGCCCGATTCGAAACACACCGGGAGTTATGCCCAATATGTCCATAGCCGCACCGCGGCCGTTGCCGACTTCAAGAATGGTTGAGCGCCCGAAGATCGGACTACCAACGAAAGCCGCTGCAATGAACCCACTGTGGGTTAGGAGAACTCTCTCGCTGACCAGCTTCGCCATTTTGACCGTCTGCGTCTCCAGCCATGCCGAGGAGCCGACGGTTGAGATGGTGCGGTTTCGGCCGTTCTCGTTTCTGAATCAGAAGAATTCGGACGAGAAAGAGAAGGGCAAGGACGACGCGAAGAATTCGCTCCAGGAGCCGCTCGCGGCGCCGCCCACGAGCACACGGGGAAATAATTCCTCAACACCTGGCCGTTCGAATGATGACAAGTCGGACCCGTTGTTGCTGTTGGTCAACCGAGCCATTGAGAAGACCGGCCATCGCTATCTGGACGCCAACCAGCATCGTCCGTGGCAGATCACGCACGGGCTCTTGGCCATGCGGCGCGACTTCATGCTCCGCGACGGCAATCGCACGGTGAATGCGATTGACTGGATCTCCAATGGCGGCACGTTTCGCGGTGAATACTGGTTTGAAGCCACGGAGCATGGCGGCCGTGCGCATCCCTATAACGGCGTGCCCTATGAATTTGAGGGACACGTCAATCAAACATTGGCGCTCCTCGCGCATTCAAACTTGCCCCTCACGCATGAGTTCACCGTCGCGCGAGGTCGCAAGGTGACGATGGCGGACATGGTGCGGCATGCTCAGATGACGGTCAGCACTAAAGAAGAGATCACCTGGACGCTGTGGTTTCTGACGCACTATCTCGACATCGATACCGAGTGGACGAACGCCGCCGGCGAACCGTGGAGTCTGGAAGAACTCGTCCGGCTTCAGACTAAAGGTAAGGTGATCGGGGCGCCATGTGGCGGAACGCATGGACTGTTCGCGATTGCCTATGCGAGAAACGCTTATCTTTACAAGCACGGCGAGCTCCGCGGCGTGTGGTTCGAGGCGGATCAGAAGGTCAAGCAGCACATCGAACTGGCGCGGTCGTTGCAGAATCCCGACGGCAGTTTCTCGACAGAGATGTTCAAGGGACCTGGACACAGCCGCGATTTTAATGAACGCATCAAAGCTTCCGGCCATATGCTGGAATGGCTGATGATGGCGGTGCCGCATTCGCGGTTGAATGAAGCCTGGATTCGCAAGTCGGTTGCCTCGATCGCCACCGACCTGGTGCACAACGCGGCTCGACCGGCGGAGTGCGGGCCGCTGTACCACGCGTTGAACTCGCTGATTCTGTATCGTGACCGGGTTGCACCGGTGCGTCGCCAGGTTCCCGAGACGATTGTTGAGTCGGCCCCGGCGGCGTCCCCGTTACCCGCGCTGGCTGTTCCCGATGCCGCCGCGAAGACCGCGCCGATCATCGTCGACTCCCATGCTGGTGAAAGCGCTGCGGCAACGGCCGTTCCCTCGGGCGAGGTGACAGCGCCTCCCGCCGCAGTTTCAGGGAACGATAGCGTCCTCGAAGGACCGTCGCTTGAACCGGTCCGCATTGCGATCGAGCCGAACGAGGCCCGTCCCATCAACTGACGACGGATCAATGCATAAGATCGGTCGTCAGAGAAACACGTGGCGCGGCGCGATTCGCCGGTCGTCTGTCAGGAACTCGCCGATTGCGGCCAGTTGACCGGATGGCGTGACGAGGGCGCATTCGCCTCGGCCGACGTCGTCCGATTCGTGCGGCCAGTCAATAGAAAGTCCGTTCTTCACCCGGCCGAGTGCTGCATCGTCGCACGGGATCGTCGGAAGATGTGCGACTGCTGCGGAGGCGGGGATCAGGTGCTGCGCGATCGTTTCCGTGGTGAGTTGAGCAGGGGTGACCGCAGCGCTGAGGTCGAATGGACCGATCCGCGTGCGGGTCAGTTGCCTCATCACGGCATCGCTGCCGAGGACGCGGGCCATGTCTCGCCCGAGAGAACGGACGTACGTTCCCGTGCTGCATTCGATCTCCAGCACAAATCGTCGTTGGTCGGCTTCCCTCAGCTCCAGACGCGCGATCTCGACATCGCGTGGCGCGATGTCCGGCGTCTGTCCCTGTCGAGCGAGTTCGTATGCGCGGCGTCCCTGAATCTTGACGGCCGAATACACCGGGGGCGTCTGCTGGATGCGCCCGACGAACCGGGGCAGGACCGCAAGGAGTTGCTCCCGCGTCACGGCCGGTGCATCGGACAATGCACGGACTTCTCCTTCGATATCCGCCGTGTCACTGGTGACTCCCAGCAGGAATTCCCCCACATACGACTTTGTTAACTCGTGGAGATAAGGGACGAGCCGCGTCGCACGACCCACGCATACGACCAGGACGCCGCTGGCGAGTGGATCGAGGGTCCCCGCATGGCCCACTTTGGCGGGTTTGATGAGCGGTTTCACATGGTCGACCGCACGTCGCGACGTCCAGCCGGCGGGCTTGTCGACGTTGAAGAATCCGAACCACTCCGGTCGCGTGGACATGACTCGACTTGTGGGAATCGACAAGAACTGCGGCGGGATCGTCATCAACAGCAACCCGACGAGTCAGCGAGGGACATACGGGAGATACCTCGCTGACGACGCTTCGGGTGACTGTTCTGGCTGGTGCATTCTCAGAGCGTCTGATGAGCCCGCTGCTGATGCCGCGCCAGTGCCGCCTGGACGAAGCCGGCGAACAGTGGCTGCGGCTGGTGCGGCTTCGACTTGAACTCTGGATGGTACTGCACGGCGACGAACCACGGATGGTCTGGGATCTCGACCACTTCCACGAGTTGACCGTTGGGACTGAGGCCGGCGGCGATCATGCCGTTTGCTTCGAACTCCTGGCGATATTGCGGATTGAACTCATAACGGTGCCGGTGCCGCTCTGAGATTTCCGTCGACCCATAGGCCGCCGCGGTGAGCGTTCCCTCGCGAAGCCGACAGGGTTGGGCGCCGAGCCGCATCGTGCCGCCTTTTTCCGTGACCGTCTTCTGATCCTCCAGCAGGCAGATGACGGGATCGGGCGAATGTTTATCGAACTCGCTGCTGTTGGCCTCTTTGAGTCCGAGCACGTGGCGAGCGAATTCGATCACCGCGCATTGCATGCCGAGGCAGATGCCGAAGAACGGGATCTCGCACTGACGCGCAAACTCGATGGCCTGCACTTTCCCTTCGACGCCCCGCTTTCCGAATCCCCCCGGGACAAGAATCCCGTCGACCCCTTTGAGCAGGGCCTCGGGGGATTGCCGTTCGACCTCTTCGGCTTCGATGCGTTTGATGAGCACGCGGGCGGAGTGTGCGAAGCCGGCGTGATCGAGCGCCTCATAGATCGACTTGTACGCGTCGAAATGATCGATGTATTTCCCGACAACAGCGATGGTGACTTCCTGCTCAGGCTGGCGAATGCGCTGCATGAGCTTCCGCCAGTCGTCCATCCGCAATTCGCCGAGCGGCAACCCCAGCTTGTCGATGATCAACCGGTCGAGCCTGTGCTCGACAAGCCCCAGCGGAACCTCGTAGATCGAGAACTCCTTGTCGACCTCTTCGATGACCGCGTTCTTCTCGACGTTGCAAAACAAGGCGATTTTATCCGTATGTTCACGTCCCAGGGCCCGCTCGGTGCGGACAATCAGGATGTCTGGCTGGATGCCGATTTGCCGCAACTGACCGACGCTGTGCTGCGTTGGCTTGGTTTTTGCTTCGCCGGCCGCCTTGAGATAGGGGACGAGCGTGAGATGAATGAACAGGCAGTTCTGTTTGCCGATCTCCAGTGGAATCTGGCGAATGGCTTCCAGAAAGGGCTGCCCTTCGATGTCGCCGACGGTGCCACCCAACTCGGTGATGACGACGTCGACGCCTGGCTCGGCGAGGTTCAGCACGGCCGACTTGATTTCATCGGTGACGTGCGGCACGACCTGCACGGTGGCGCCCAGGTATTCCCCCCGACGTTCTTTCTCAATGACGCTCTGGTAGATGCGGCCCGTCGTGTAGTTTGACTTCCGCGACAGCGGGCTACTGGTGAACCGCTCGTAGTGACCCAGATCGAGGTCGGTTTCCGAGCCGTCATCGAGCACATACACCTCGCCGTGCTGATACGGGCTCATCGTGCCCGGATCGACGTTGATGTACGGATCGAGCTTCTGCATCCGCACCGTCAGCCCGCGGCGTTCGAGCAGGAGTCCGATCGACGCCGACGTCAGTCCCTTGCCGAGAGAACTGACGACGCCGCCGGTGACGAAGATGTGTTTGGTCATTTCGTTGCGAGTTGACTGTGTATGGTTGACGACGAAAGTTTGCGAAGCCGACTGGTTCGTAGCCCGAAGCGTCCGCGAGGACCGCTCTCTGATTCACTCATCTCAGGAATCCCTTGCTGACGCTTCGAGTTTCCATTCAGACTGCAGGCGAGCGTGAAATTCGACAGAGAAGGTTCCATCAAGGATGGGAATCACAAAGCGCGATTCCGCTGACGCGAGAGAGAATACATTCGAGACGACGGTGACAGGAGTTCATCAATGGTCACCCCCTTAACCCTCAGCCATCCGAGCCACGAACCGAGCATAGTCCGCGCGGGTGTCGATGCCAACGGATGCCTGGCGGACGATGCCAACCTGAATGGATGCCCCGGCTTCCAATGCACGTAATTGCTCCAGCTTTTCCAATTGTTCGAGTCGGCCCGGCGGCCATTTGGTGAAGGCCAGCAGGAACTCGCGGCGATAGGCATACACTCCCAAATGCAGGAGCCACGGAGATTCACTCGCCTCATGCTGGTTCCGCAGCCAGTCCTGGGGGGAACCGTCCCGGCAATGAGGAATGGCGGCGCGGCTGAAATAGAGCGCCCGTCCATCAGCCGCCCGCACCACCTTCACACACGACGGATCGCTCAAAATCAGTGAATCTTCGATCGGCGTCGCGAGCGTCGCCATTTCCACCCGGGGCGTATTACGCAGCAGGGCGATCAGCGAGTCCAGGTCGGTGGTGCTGATCTCCGGCTCGTCCCCTTGTACGTTGACGACAATCTCCGCGTCGGGACAGCAGCGGCGCACCACCTCAGCAATCCGATCTGTTCCGCTCGGGTGATCGCCCGTCAACTCGGCGCGACCGCCGAACGCGCGAACCACGTCGGCAATCTCAGAAGAGTCGGTGGCGACGATGACCTCATCGAGCCCCGTCGCCTGACGCACAGACTCCCACGTGTGCTGAATCAGCGGCTTGCCTGTTTCGCTGAGCAGCAGCTTGCGAGGAAGCCGCGATGATTCCAACCGCGCGGGAATCAAACCCACGACCGCCATCGAACAACCTCCCGTCGACCACAACGCATTTCGGCGTAACCACTTGGAATCGCGGTGCGTTGCGAGAATCCTTCCCCACGATGGGGGCTTGGCCCTTCGGCCATGCTTCTACCACACCGACTGCCGATTGTCAAAGAATCAAGTTGGCACCACGGCGTCACGACGGTCCCAAGCCGATGGATCTGCCGTTGGACGGCCGTGTTTGAGCGTGGCTTGATAACATGATGAGACGAGTGGCGTTCGCTGATCGTCGTTCGGCGGCGGAGCCGTCGGCTTGGGGATGGGAAGAGCGTCGACGTGTGGGCTCATTCTCCGGATCGTCGCCATTGGGGTGACGCCAAACACAAACGGGAATTCGGTTTTCGGGCTGCATCCTGGACCGCTGCGAAATATCATGGATTCCGCCCCACACCGGCGTCACCTGCTGCGTACGTTCGATGTGGCCGCTCTCTATATTGCCCCGGCGTGAGAGAATCATGAGATTCAGACGCCTCTGCACATTTCTGACCATTGTGGTTGCCGGCGTTCTCTGTGCGGTCGTGCGCGCCGAGGAAGCCGCTCCGGCAGGTTCTTCTGATGAGGTCGCTCGGGTCGCCGCGCAAATCGACCAGCTCATTGCGATTGGATGGGACGAGAACCGCATCGAGCCGGCTCCAGAAGCAGACGATGCCGAGTTTGTTCGCCGAGCGTATCTTGACGTCACCGGTCGGATCCCGCCGGCATCGGCCGTCCGCGACTTCCTCGCTGACGAATCTCCCGGCAAGCGACGGGACCTCGTCGACCGACTGCTTGGATCGGCGACATACATTGTGCACTACACCAATCTGTGGCGGGCCGCCATGATCCCTGAGGCCGACGCCGACCAGCAGATTCGCTTCTTTCTCCCCGGCTTCGAGGCGTGGCTCCGATCCCGAATCGCCGAGAATCGCAACTACGCGCAGATTGTCGACGAGGTGCTCACGCTGCCGTTCGACGCCGCACAGCTGCAGCAGTTTCAACAGGGAGACGCACCGTCTCCGGCGGCCTTCTATCGCGCCAAAGAAGCCCAACCCGAAAATCTCGCGGCGTCGACGGCCCGCATCTTCCTCGGACTGCGTCTGGAGTGTGCCCAATGTCACGACCATTTCTTTGACAAGTGGAAGCAGGACGAATTCTGGAGTTACGCAGCCTTCTTCACATCAATCTCCCGCAACCAGATGATGCGGGCGCCGGATGGTGACGAAGGAAACGCACCCGTTGCTGAAGGCGGCCGTGGTTCCCTCGCAGCGCCCGTCGTCCTGATTCCCGGCACCGAGCGAACCGTCGTCGCCCGGTTTCTCGACGGGAGCGAGCCATCCTGGGCGGGTGGCGCCGACTCACGACAGGTGCTCGCGAACTGGGTCACATCGCCGCAGAACGCTTACTTCGCCCGCGCAGCGGTCAACCGCATTTGGGCGAACCACTTCGGGATTGGACTGGTCGACCCTGTGGACGACCTGTCGACGAGCAACCCGCCGAGCCATCCGGACGTGTTGGACCTCCTGGCAAGTGAGTTTGCGACCCACGACTTCGATGTGAAGTTCGTCATCCGCGTCGTCATGGCGACTCGAGCGTACCGTCTCACCAGCCGGTTGACGCACGAAAGTCAGCAGACACCCCGGACGTTTGCACGCATGGCGGTCAGGGGCCTGACGCCGGAGCAGATCTTTGACAGTATCGCCCAGGCGACAGGGTATCAGCAGCCGTTCAATCCGGAAGAGCCGCTCAACTTCAACAACGACCCACGGCGGCAGGAGTTTCTGGAGAACTTCGCCAACAGCAGCGACACGCCCACGGAGCAACAGTCGACGATCCTTCAGGCGTTGTCGCTCATAAACGGTGAGTTTGTGGCCGACGCAACCAATCTTTCCGAGAGCCGCACGCTGGCTGCCGTCGCCCAATCGCCGTTTCTCAGCGCACACGACAAGGTCGAGGCACTGTTCCTGGCAACACTCAGCCGCTTACCGACAGCCGATGAGTCCGACCGGTTCACCGCATACATCGCTTCGGGCGGTTCCACCGACGATGCCGCCGCGGCCCTCGGCGACATCTTCTGGGCGCTGCTCAACTGCAGCGAGTTTCTGATGAATCATTAACCGCAGTCGCCCACCATGGTGCAAATTGTATGCGGCCGTCTGTTTATCTTGAGACGTCAGTGATTGGTCATTTGGCTTCGCGGCCTTCGGTCCTGCTTGTCACGGCAGCCAACCAGCAGGTGAGCCATGAATTCTGGAACGACCACCGGTCGCGTTTCGACTTGTTTATCTCGCAGGCCGTTCTCGACGAATGTGCTGCGGGCGACGAGGAGGCGGCATTGGAGCGCGCTGATCTTGTGACGGGTCTGCCCCTGCTCGACATCAACAATGATGTGGCTTCGCTGGCGACGGATCTGATGTCCCGCGTGCCGCTGCCGTCCAAGGCAATCCTCGATGCAGTTCATATCGCGGTTGCTGCCGTGCATGGAATTGACTACCTCGTGACATGGAACTGCAAGCACATCGCCAATCCGGCTCTCCGCGGTAAAATTGAACTGGTGTGCCGTTCCTCCGGATTCCAGCCACCAGTCATCTGCACGCCGCTCGAACTCATTGAGGTTATTCCATGAACGATCCTCTCATTGACACCATCCACAGGTTCCGCGAACAGCACGCGGCTCGATTCAATTTCAGTATGTCCGCCATTTGCCGCGATTTACGAGAGCGGCAATCAAGAAGCGGACACGAAGTTGTCTCCCGCGAGCCCAAGCAACTGGTCGACGCAGAAATCGAACGGAGCGATGCGCTTCCGGTGAATCACGGACAATGAGCCAGCGACTCCAGGTCAACTTGATTGCCTCCTCGGTGGTGACAGCAATTGTCGTGATCGTTGCCGCGATCATGTATATCTTCAGGCCGACGCTTCATTTCACGATGAACCGGCTTGATCTTGAGGAGCGTGAACTCAAAGTCGTAGTTGATTACGAATGCAACGGCCATTGGAGTCTCGATGTGGAGATTCTCGATTTGGCCAGCAATGAGTCTCCGGGTCACGGGCCGGGAAATCTCTTCGGCAGTCGGTTCGACCGCTTCAATGGCAGAATCTCGACTCAATTCCGATTGCCCCAGGACGATTTCGTTGAGCTGCTCGTCGATGCAGGTGCGACGCAGACGGCTCATTCGACGACCGCTATCCCTGTGGCAAGGATTCAAAATCGAATCAACGCTCAAGAGAAGGTCGTCGTTGTCAACGTCACCAGCCCCTAGGCAAGATCAGGTGCGCCCGTGTTCAGAACACAAAGATTGTCCCGCAGAGCGTGGTTGCAACTGTCTGCCGCTGGATTCTTCGGCGGCGCGATGGCGCCGTGGTTTCCGGCGTTGGCGGAGCAGGCGGCGGCCGATCCGGCGCGGCGGCGGGCGTGCATCCTGTTGTGGATGAGCGGGGGACCCAGTCAGCTCGATACATTCGATCCCAAGCCGGAGCACGAAAACGGCGGTGAGTTCAAGCCGATCGACACGTCGGTCCCCGGCATCCAGATCTGCGAGCACCTCCCGAAGATCGCGCAGCAGATGGAGCGGATGGCCGTTATCCGTTCCATGAGCACCAAGGAAGGGGACCACACGCGGGCCACATATCTCGCCCACACCGGGTACTTGCCGCAGGGGCCGATTCGCTATCCCACGCTGGGCTCGCTGTTCAGTAAGGAACTCGGACAGGATGCCGCCGATCTGCCGAATTTTGTCAGCATCGCGCCCAATCGGTTCCTCAGTCCGGGGGCGTTCGGACCGGGGTTTCTCGGCCCGCAGTATGCCCCACTGATCGTCGGCGATCCGGGCCGCGGCGGCCTGCAAATGAACGAAGCGGATTCTCTGCGAGTCCGTAATATCGACCTGCCGCGCGGCGTCGATCAGCAACAACTTGGAGGCCGCCTCGGATTGCTCGACACGCTGGAGACCGGTTTCGCGGCCGCGCGGCCGGATGTGACGGTCGAGAGCCATCGCCTCGCGTACGAAAAGGCCGTCCGCATGATGCGATCCACCGCCGTGGGAGCCTTTGCGTTGGACGATGAGGACGCAACCTTGCGCGACGCCTATGGCCGCAACGCCTTTGGACAGGGATGTCTGCTCGCCCGGCGGCTGGTCGAACGAGGCGTGCCGTTCGTCGAAGTCTCGCTCAACGCGGCCGGCGACAATCAAGGGATCGGATGGGACACGCACCAGGACAACTTCAACGGCGTGCGGCAAATGTGTGAAGTGCTCGATCCCGCATGGTCAACGCTTCTCGAAGACCTGCGACTTCGTGGACTGCTGGAATCGACACTCATGATCTGGATGGGTGAGTTTGGCCGCACACCGCAGATCGCTGCCGACCGCACCGGGCGAGATCATTTCCCGGTCGCTTGGTCGACCGCTCTGTGCGGGGGCGGCATCCGTGGCGGGCAGGTCGTTGGCCGCACCAGCACGGACGGCATGTCGGTCGAAGATCGCAAAGTCTCAACGCCCGATTTCCTGGCGACGGTCTGCCGTGCCCTGGGAGTCGACCCTGCAACGCAAAACATCTCGAATGTCGGTCGTCCGATCCGCATCGCCGATCCGGAAGCGACGCCGATTGAAGAGGTGCTGGCATAGGCCAGCTGCAGGTCGCCACGGATCATCGGACATCACTGCTTTCCCTGCAGGGCCGCGGCGAATTCCCGGATGCGTTCCTTGGGCCGGCCGGGGGAGCGGACGGAGAAGTTCTCCCGCACCGGAGCGACGTCGAGCACGAGACAAACCGGCCCGGGGAGGGTGAGTGCGTCTTTGACGCGGTCGCGCCATTGGTCAATCGTTGAGAGATGCTCCGTGATGGGAATACCGCATTGCAGCGCGATGCTCGCCAGATCCACCGGATGCCCCATCAATCGCCTCGTTGTCGACGCGGGCGTCGACTGACCGCCGGTCACTTCGTAAACGCCGTTGTGAAACACCAGGAGCGTTAGATTGCGCGGCGCGGCATTGGCGATCGTCACCAGCGAACCGAGGTTCATCAGCAACGAGCCATCGCCGATACAGGCCACAACGCGCTTTTGCGGCTGCGCCAACGCAATGCCGAGCGCCCACGCCTGTGTCTGACCCATACTGGAGGGGACCTGCACAAAGTCCAACGGATGCGGCTCGAACTGCTGCCATTCGCGCCCTGTTCCCATCGATGTGAGCAGCACTTCGTTCGTTCGCGCGCGGCGGAGCACATCCAATGCGGCGCGGGTGTCCATGCAGGAAGGGGAATGGCTCATTGGTGGACCTCATTCTGATCGGTCCGTCATTCTACTGGCGCCGCCCGTTCCAAGCGAGAATCCACGCAGGCTCTGAGCACACGAGATAGGAGAGCGGAATTCGGCACTAATATCGACTATCCATCGTTGTCCGTAAAGGAGGCCCCAGGACGGAGCGCGTTGATGAGCACGAGGACAGCCATTCGCCTCATCCCAAGCCGACGGCCTTGCCGTCGGACAACGACGGTGCAACTCGTCCATCACGTTTTCGGAAGCGCCGCCTTCATCGTTCGACGGCAAGGCCGTCGGCTTGGGAGAGGTGGCGTCGCGGCAGAGTACCTCAGCACACGAGATACTTCTGAACCAGACTCATATCGACCTCGACTCCCAGCCCGGGAGCTTCCGGGACGGTCATTGTGCCGCGGTCGATGCGGAGTGGGGGCTTGAGGATGTCGCTTTCGAGTCCGAAGTAGGTGCAGTCGTTGGCCAACGGCATGTTGGGGGAGGAGGCCGCCACATGCAGCATAGCGGCCGTTTTCAGCCCGAAATCATGTGAGCAGTGAAACACGCACGGCACACCCGCCGACGCCGCGACGTCCACGATCAATTTGACCGCCCAGATTCCCCCACACTGGTACGTGTCGGGCAGAAGATAATCGGCCGCTTCGAGATCGAGGAGTTCGCGAACGTGCCGCAGCGTTGTCACCGATTCGTTGAGGGCGAGTGGTGTTGATGTGAGCTTGCGGAACCGGGCCGAGTCGGTCACGTTCGCATCGGGCATCGGTTGTTCAAAGTACTCCAGATCATACGGCTCCAGATCTTTCGCAAGCTGCAGACAGACATCCGGCGAGTAGCCCGTGTTGGGATCGATGCGCAGTTTGAGGCGGTCGCCCACTGCGTCACGAATGCTGCGGACCATCGCGAGGTCTTCTTCGGGAGCGCGGCCGGCCTTGGTCTTGAGCGTGGTATAGCCTTCGTCGACGAAACTCTGCGCGATGGCCCCCGCCCGATCTGGCGGTTGGATGCCCATGCAGGCGGCCAGCTCGATGCGCTTGCGGACCGGCCCGCCGAGGAGCCGATACAGCGGCTGTCCGCAGACCTTGCCGAGCACGTCCCACATCGCCATTTCGACGGCGCTTTGGACACGCAGATGATCAATCCGCCATTCCGAATAGAGTGCCTCGATCGCGCCGGCGTCCCGACCGATCAGCGTTTGTCGCAACGATTGCACCACCTCCGCGGTGAGCGGCGGCTCACCGTAAAATGAAAGAATCTGCGGCGTCTCTCCCCATCCCACCAGTCCCGTATCCGTCACGATCCGAATGAGCAGCGCCCCTGTCGTGGACGTCGCCATGTAACGCGACTGATAGGGGAAGATGGCGTGCCGCTGCGGCACATCAATGACGAACGCATCGACACTGGCAATCTTCATGCTTCATTCCTGATGAACGACGCAGTCCTCGGGCGCGCTCGGCCCGCCACTGCGAATGCCTCAACAGTACAGGAATCCTGTCCGAGAAGTGAAGCGGTGGACACGGTCCACCTGGCGGAGGTGTGCCCCTCGTCCGTGTCAAAGGTCCATCACCGCGTCGATCTGAGGATCGAGCTTTGGGGGCCGGGACGCCAGGGAGATCCCCAGGAAGAGGATGAGCGACAGAATGAGCGAGAAGGCCCCGCTGTCGAACGCGTAGGGGAGTCGCCAGCCAGTAAGCATCATGCCAAAGTTGACCACCAGGCTGGTGATGACGGCCACATTGGCCGCCAGGGGGGTGGCGCCCTTCCAGTTAAATCCGATTGCGACAGCAGGCACGAGAGCCGCGGCGAAGATTCCCCAGCCGAAGGCCCCCAACAGGCCGACCATGCGTTCGCCGGAGTACAGGGAGAACAGGGCTGCAAACACGGCGATGAGGACCGTCGCGATACGTGCCCAAAGTAATTCATGATTCAGCGAGCGACCGCACAATGCCCGGGGAATATCGTGCACAACCGCGGCGGCTCCGATGTTCAGGAAACTGTCGGCCGTCGACATGATAGCCGCCAGCAGCCCGGCGAAGACCAGGCCCGCCAGCAGGGGATGCGTGTAGTGCTGCAGAAACTGCGGCGCCGCCGCGTTGGCGTCCGTCAACGCCGGATGGTGTCCCTGCAGCACGAGTGCCCGCATCGCCAGCCCGATGCTGATCCAGAGGAGCGCAGTCAGCGAATACCCCAGAATTGACAGCGGCAACATGTGGCGGATGTCGCCAATCCGGCGGGTCATCATCATCTTGGTGACGACGTGCGGCTGCCCCGCGCCTCCCAGCGTGAACACAAAGTACCAGGACAGGCAGCCAACCATGCCGAGCGTGCCCCAGGGACTGATGGATGCGGGATCGTCCTGCAGCAGCGTTTCCGACATCCCATGAAAGCCCCCCTCGACGGCGTTCATCGCAGCCGCACAGACCAGCACGGCCGCGACGATCATCATCAGTCCCTGAACCACGTCCGTGTAGACTGACGCAATAATGCCCCCGGTGACGCAATAGAACACGAGCACCGCGGAGGAGATCGCGACGCACGCTTCGAGTTGAAAGTCACCAAACAGGCGAGACCCGCCCATGGATGCGATCAGCAGATCGTTCGTCACATGGGCCATCGCCAGGATCTGAGCCGCGAGATAGCCGAGGACGCCCAGCAGGATCGCGACGGCCGCCCAGAATGCCGCGCTGCGGCTGCCGTATCGGGCGCCGATTGCATCGGGCAGGGAGATGGAATCCTTCAGTTCGGCAAACAGCCGGATGCGGACCGCGAGCAGGTAGAACGACACGGCAAAGCCGATCGAGGTGCAGACCACCATCCACAGGGAACTCATCCCCATGCGGTACACGAGTCCCGGGCCGCCCACAAAGCCGAACCCACTCATCGTGCTGGAGAAGACGGCGATGCTGGTGACGACAATCCCCAGGCTGCGCCCCGCCATGAAGAAATCGGACGTCGACTTCGTCCGCCGCATGGCCCACAACCCGACGCCGATGCACATCAGCATATAGGCGGCGACGCACCCGAGGATAATCTGTGAGCGGTACGCTTCCATCACGAGCGCGACCCCGGCGGCGGTGTTATCGAGTTTGGTCCGAGAGAGAATGTGTGGTCATTCAATCGACCCGAACGTCGAAATGCAACCCGTGCAGAGAGACAGGCTGCCAGAGATCGGTGTGGATGCAGAAAATGCGTGACCCGATGCGTCAGCACGGAGAAGACGCGGCGATTCCCCGCCTCGCCTTCGCCGCCGCGTCGGGTTTCCACCAGTCGTCGAACACGGCTTGAACCACCGCGGAGTGAATCACCCCTGCGCCGCCAGAATCTGCCGGATTGCGCCCAGGTGATAGGCGGTATGCGCGGCACTTGCGAGAGATCCGGCCGCGGCGAGGTGATCCCAGTCGCTGCGGGCCGCCATGTGGGATTGCCACGAGTCCGCCTCGCGCCGGAGGTCCTCACATAACAGCCGCCACTCGTCTTTACTGACCTGCGGGCGTCGCCAACTGGCGTCCCAATCGGCATCGGCCCAGGGATTCGGCTCGCCTGCGGACCAGCGGTTTAACAGGGACAGGCCATAGCGGACGTGGTCCGCGTGCGCGGCAATCGTCGTGTTCCCGGGCATGGGTCGCGCCGAGGCGGCTTCCGCGGAAAGCGATTCCAACTGACGGAGCAGCCCGGGGTCGCCCGGATTAAGGAGAAACGCCTCGTTGGCCGGGGGCCCGTCGAAGATTTCACGCAGGATGGATTCCAGGGCCTGTTGAAAGATATCCCGATCGTGGTGCATGAGATCTTCCCTCCGCCAGGAGCGTGTCACCCACGATGATGATACCCGCCGATGCGCGAGGATACGTCGGGGAAACACGGAAAGTGATCTGGGCGCCGATTTGGGAGCGATGCCCGCGTCGACCAACAATCGTCGGGTCCACGGTTGTCATTCGCCGCCCGATTGTTAGAGTAACTTCTGGCCGAAGACGACCTTGCACTCGTCGCAGGGTTTCGGAGAGGATATCCGCGCCGTTAGTGAGGCGATATGCCTGATCGGGCGGCTGGCGGAAAACGCCCTTCGTGTTCAAATACTGGTCGGTCGGCGACGTACGTGCCTCGGCTCTTTCGTCGATTTCAGATCGTTCAGTCCAGCGGTCGACTGGCAGTTGACCGTTTCCATAAGCAGATATTCACCAGTTGAGAGTCGTTCCGTGGCGAAGACCCAGCGAAAACTCAAGAAAGCCAATCACGGCAAGCGTCCCGCGAGCGCGCAGGCCCGCCGCTCCAAACGCAAGAACATCAAGACGTAAGTCTGACGTTGAGTTGCCCTGACAATGGAACGAGGGCCCCGAGTGGACGCCCCTCAATGAGTCGCCGGAAATCGTGTCCCGGCGAATGTGAGACGCTGCGCGCCGTCGAGTTGCTGGCCCGGCGGCACTGCCTATGTTGCAGAGCGGACGTCGCACCCCGCGGCTGAATACTGGATTGGCCGCTGCCGCTTACGCAGCCAAATCCGCTTTGCCCACCTGGTGGCTGCGCCACAATCCCCGCGGCAGGCAGCCGACGCCCGCCAGCACGAGCATTGTCACGCACGAAGCTCCCAGCCAGGCCAGCCGCCCTTCGGTAAATCCGTAAGAGTGCAGACCGACTCCCAGTTCGTTCACGCCGAACCAGCTCCAGCTCACGACGATTCCGCCAAGCAGCGTGAGCACGGCCAATCCACGGGATTTAATCATGCCGTCCCACCGCGCGTGCAGAACGAGTGCGTTCCAGAGCACGATGATCAGGGCGCCGTTTTCCTTCGGGTCCCAACCCCAGAAGCGGCCCCACGAGTCGTCCGCCCACAGTCCGCCCAGCACAGTTCCGATGAAGCTGAAGAAGATCGCAAAGCACAACACGCCGTAGTTCATGCGGGTGAGTGTGCGTTCCTCTTCCGCCGACAGCGATCGCGTGAACACGCCGCGGACGATTGTCACCAGGCCGAGCAGGGCGGAGACATACGTCGCCGCGTACCCCAGCGTCACGCACACCACGTGCGTTGCCAGCCAGAATTGCGTGTCGAGCACGGCCTCCAGTACGTGGAACGTATCGCCGTCCATTGCCAGACCGTGGGCGATGCGCAGCGTCAGGAATCCGCTCGCGGCTGCAATCACATTGCCCACTCCCAGTCGGTAGACCATCTCCAGGGCCAATCCAAACAGCACTCCCGCCCAGCCGATAAACACGGCGGAGGAATAGAGGTTGGTCACCGGCGGACGGCCGGAGATATAGATTCGCCCCATCAGCGCCAACGTATGCAGCACGAACGTCACGGCGATGACGCAGAACGCGGCCCGGTTCAGCGGCCGGGTCCACCCCAACCAACTGCACGCGACGAGTACGAATGCCGCGACATAAATCCACGACGCCCAGTGGAAGGGAGCCGCCCCGTTGAAGTACGCTTCAAAATCACTCTTCGCCAGACTGACGACGTTCGCCGAATCCACGGGCGCGAGTTCTTTCGCATTCGCCGTTTCCAATATGCGGCGATACTCGGCAAGGGACGCGTTGAACGCACCCGCATCTCCGTCTCCATACGCTTTGAAGAGCGACCGCAGGTGCACGAAGCCCGGCGGGGCAGGGCGCTGCGTCTGTTCATCCATCGATGCATAAATGCTGGCCAGCGGATAGGACACCCAGTCCGCCTCTTCCATCGCGGAAAACGATTGTTCGTTCCGCCCGATATGCATCGGCACCGACAACGGGAACCCGAAGCCCGGGATCTGCTCGCGGGCCAACGTCAGAAACGATCGCAGCTCCAACAGCTTTTGCGCGGCTTCGTTCCGATTGCCCGTGATCTCGTCGCTGGACGGCAGGCGGGGCATCATCTCGCTCAGGTCACGGAACCCGGTCTGCAGCTTGTCGTACAGGCTGACTTGCCGCTGCAGTTCCAACTGCTTGCGTTGAATAAGCGACAGCGGTTTCTTGGCCGACTGGGCTTCGATGGCCTCCTGGACCTGCGGGCGGAGTTCGGCCCATTTCTTCTGGAATTCATCCAGCCCGTACCGCCACGATCCCGGTCGCCGCTCCAGTCCCAGCAGGTCCACCAGTTCGACGGATTCAATGCGAAACACCTGGGCCTGTGCCGCTTCCTCCGGCTTGGCGATCAGTTGCAGCAGCCACTCGACGGCCGACCGGGACCGTTCTTTTCGATCACCGTCGTTCTGTTTGAACGTCTGCTTGTCAGAGATGGCCACGAGGGCGTTCCGCGCCAACGAGTCGAAAGGCTGCGTCCGGCCCTGATAGATCACCGGCAACTCACCAAAGGAACGTACGTTCATGGCATCCGCCGGCGTCGAGCGGGGCTTCGCCAACATGGCGATGAACACGACCGTCAGCAGCGCGGCAGTCAACGGGACGATCCAATCGCGCCGGTGACTGGCGAGTGCAATCGGCTCAGTGCCGCCGGATTTCCGCCCCGACTTTGGTGACGGTCCGCGGACTGGAGCGCCGTCCGGCGACTCAACGGCGCGCAGCGCATCGAAGGCCGTTAATCGCCGCTGCAGGAACCGCAACAGCGTCAACGCGAATTGCGCCAGCATGCCGACCGCGACGATCATGCAGGACACGTAGGGGATCATCCATCCTGTATTGCTCACGACCTGCAGCGTGGTCGCTTCCTTGGTCTCCGAGCGTGACAGCGAACCGGGTGGATGGTAACTGCTCTGATAGAACGTCTCTCCGGCGTACCGCAGCGGGTTGTTCATCCAGACGGGATACTCGAACGCCGCGCCGCCGTCCCCCTGTATCTTCAGAATCGACCGGTAGTCGCGGGGATTGCTGGTTCCCTTGTAATCGTTCTTCTGGACGTCGACGAGCGTGACTTCGTACGGCTTGTACAGTCGCTTGAACCGCAGTGCGAGTTCGTACGCGTGATCGCCCACCGTCACCGATTGCCCCGCGCCGAAGAAATACGGCGGCTGCATGAAGACGCTCACCACGTAGGTCCCCAGGCTCTTCCCGGTTTCCTTCTCGAGAATCTCGACATAGGCCGACGGATGGTCGACTGTCGATTCCGAATCCGTTCCAGCGGTTGGGCGCCTGTTGACAGCCGCGAACCGCTGGCCGACGCCGGCGGTCGCCGGGTTCTGAAAACTCGGGTCCGCCTCCTGCACCTTGGCGAGACTCTGAAGGTCCGAGTTGGGGAAGAACTCCAATACACGGACATCGAACGGGAGCGACTCGTTGTGAATGACGGCGTCCTGTTTCAGCAGTCCAAAGGGGATGACGGTGTGCCAGTCCTGGTCAGGATCGGATTTGTCGACGATCGCCAACTCGACCGTCCGGATATCCTCGCTGTATCGGACGGTCTGTCCTTCCTCAATCATCATGCGGCTCTCGACGTGAGCCGTGCCGACGAGCACATCGAAGACCATCATCAGGCCAATGCCGCCGTGCAGCAGCACGATGCCCGCCCGCTTGCGAAAGACGAGAATGCATCCCACCAGCAGCACGACGCCAGCCAGCGTCGCCTTCACCAACTGATACATGATCCGCATGGCGGAGTCGTCAAATGGGCCGACGAGAAACGTCCCCGCTCCCGTCGCTGCGAGAAGCACGGCGGTGCCCCCGAGGAGCCACCGCACGTTTCGCTGCTGCTCGGCCGTGTTGAACGCATACACCGCCGAGAGCGCCGTCAACGCGCGCAACGACAGTTGCATGACCCACCACAGAAGGTTGTAGCTCAGCCACGAGGTGTGCTGAACACCGTCCGCGTCCGAGCCACTCGTGACGACGAGTGCGGTCACCAGGCAGCCAAACGCAATCGTCAACCAGCCCAGCACGAGCCGCGGACCGACGGCCTGTACTTTGAACCGGAGCGCATGCGCGGCGAACAGGTTGATCATCATCAACGCACCGATCGTCCACCCCTTGGGGAACCAGACCCCCATCCAGTGCGGCAGATCGGGCGGCGCTCCCGCAAAGAACGCCGGCGGCACGAAAATCTGGAAATCGATCCAGACGAAGAACTGACTCAGATCGATCCACGGAAATCCGGCGCGCGTCACCTTGGAAAAGTCGATGCGAAAGTAATCGTGGATGACCTTCCAGATATCGTGGTCGACCTGTGCCATCGTGCCGGCAGCGACGATGACTATCGCCAGGAAGAACAACGCGACGGTCAACTTGAGCGACGCGAGCGGCTGCAGAACGGCGCGGACAGCCGCCGGAAACGTGATGTCCTGAACCGGGGAGCGCGGGGCTCCTCCAGCATCGCCGTCATCAGAGATCACTCGTGGCTCAACAGTCGCCATTCGGACGCCTCGCGTTTGCTATCAATACTCACGACACACGACGATGAGACACACGCTCTCAAATTCTCATGGAAGCTGGGCAGATTCCACGAACGCTTCGAACGCTGCCTTTTCCCGTGCCGCCAGGGCCGGGTCGCCCATCAGTTTGAAGAACCAGGTGCGGTCGTTTCCGGGCAGAATGGCGGCAAGAATCGTTTGTGAATCGCCGACCAGTTCAAACATCCGCGCGGTCGTTCCGTGAACGTCCAGTTCCTGAACGGTGGCGTCCAGGTCTGACTGTGCCACGGGGGGCAAGCCGATCTGACCACGCCAGCGGTTGACATTTTCCAACTCGTCGCCCGACGCGGCAATCACGCTGATGTCAACCTGTCGATCTCCCTCGGTCGCGAGAAACGACGCCACACGCATGGCGGATGCTTTGCCCGGCAGCCAACCATCGGAGGGAGTGAACGCAGGCGTCGCGGCTGCAGCGGATTCCGGTTGTGACGCAGAAGCAGAATGTCGCTCTGTGGAAGAGGAAGCGGCAGGAGATTCGAGATCGGGAACCAAAATTGCTCCCAGCATGCGTGCCGGGTCGTACTTCCCTGTCTTGCCACGCAGGTCAACAAAGACGAGGGGGATGTCTCCGGCTTGTTTAATGTTGATTTCTCCGGCCCCATGAGCAGCACCGAACCAGTCGTTGCCGGACATGGGATCCAGTCCGAGTTGCCCCCGCCACCGATTCACGTTCTGCCGAAGATACTCGCGGAAATCCTCGCCAAACACGGGCAATGGAATGACGCTCACTTCCAGCGGCGACTCCGTGGGTCCGGTCTTCAGGGTCGCGAATCGCATCTCGGCACCGGGTTCGGCAGACCAGCCTTCCGGAAGCGACCACTGCGGCTTGCCTCCCGCAAATCGAACCGACTCCACCAGCGAAGTGAAGGGGGCCTGGATCTCGTCCAACATGGCCGGTGGACCTTCGACCTTGAAGAACCAGGCGGTCTTCCGGGTGGCAGGCACGGCTGGAGAAGCGGTGCTTGCCGGCGCTTCCGGGACGACTTCCTTCGGTACGGCATACCGGGCGACCGCGTCCTGCTCCGTGCAGCCGTTGAGGACGACACTCAAACTGCCAAGCAACCCTACGGCAATCCATGGCGGCAATCGCAGAAACATGCGAGTGGTGCGGGGGGACATCAGCGACTCATCTGTGAGGCGGGACGCCTCGAATAGCGACTTGTGCCGCAATGTACTGGCTGGCAGCAGGTTGCGATTTGCGGCCGGAGCGGAGGCGGGACGCGGTGTGATTCTTCCCCATTATAGGTGTCTCGTATTCAAAAAGTACACAGGTCGGCCGGAGATCGGCGACTGGAGGCAGAGTGATCCAGAAAAACCTTCTTGCGAGGCAACAGGTGGACAGCGGCGTCACACTTCGAACGCGACGGCAGCGCAATCATGACGGCCGCACCGTGCAGTTCTTCTGGCAATTTGAAGTTTTCGTGAACTCATGATTGACCTTCCGCGAAGGTGACTCGATAATCGACCTTTGATAGACGTGCAGCCCCGCTGCCCTCAGGGGCCGCAGGAATCGCGAGCCAATGTTCGCTGCCGACCCACGATGTGGCGGACATATTTCCGTGTGGACGCTGCAATCGCCTCATGTCCGAATCCGCGATCCACAGTCTTTGTGACGCGCTGAGGGTCTCGCGGCCGATCCGCCTGACCGTCGGTTCTCAGGCGCAAGCGCAGCCAGAGATTGTCGTGATCGACAGTCCGTTTGGCCTCATCGGTCGCAGCGCGGGGTGCCATCTGGTTCTGACCGATCGCGTGGTCTCGTATCGGCACGTCTATTTGCAGGCGTTCGGCGACCGTGTGATCTGCATCGATCTGCTCAGCCCCCATCCAATCGCCTGGTCCGATCCGAGCACGGCGGGATGGTTGTGTCCGGGGCAGACTGTCTGGGTTGGACCAAACTGGATTCAGCTTTGCGACGATGGCTGGTCGTCAGACGTGGGCGGCTGGCCGTCGCCGCTCGAATGTCGCACGCGAACCGACGAGCATACCCCCTATGGGGCCCTGCCGCTCGTTCACCTGGAGTTGCTGAATCAGCAGTTCAAGGGCATGTCCTGGCCGATCAATCGCGTGCTCACGCTCGTTGGTCGGGACGACCGGTGCCGCATCACCTGCGCCGATGAGAGCATCTCCCGTGTGCATTGCAGTTTGTTGTTAACGCCCTACGGCCTATGGGTCATTGATCTGCTTGGGCGGGGCGGCATCCGGGTCAACGGCATCCCGTGCCGTTGCGCCTCACTGGCGGCTGGTGATGAATTGAGCGTTGGCCGTTACCACATGCGCGCGGCCTACGAATCGGCTCCCAAGCAGCTGGCTCCGGCACACGCCGCTCCGATCCCGCCGGATACCGATGAGATGTCGATTGTGGACGACGTGCTGTCGGCGGAGCAGCTCCTGCCGTCGCCGGAGTTCCTGACCCGGAATAACAAGATTTTTCCGGTGACGATTTCCAGTCCGGTGGTGATCGTCGAGCCGCGCGGCGGCGTGCGATCGTTCGGATACCAGGAGATCCAACTCGAATCGAATATTGTCACGCAGTTGCTCAAGACCCGCAGCAACCTGTCGCATGTCGTCGTCGACATTCATCGCGCCGATGCGATCGATTCGATCATGATCAATTCGATCATGGCCATGTGCCGCGCCGCCAAAGGTCGGGCGGCCATCTGCAATGCGTCGGACAGCATGCTGAGCATTCTGTCGGACATGAGCTTGACGCGGTTGTGGCCCCACTTCCCCACGCGCGAGGAGGCGCTGCAGCATGTTTCGCCCGACGAATCGTCGGCGCAGGCATGATGGGGGAACCCGTTGGACCAGCCCGTGTTTTGGCGGTCCGGGGGACGATCAGTGCGGGGATCAGCCGATGTGTTCCTTCGCGACGGACTCCAGTCGCTCCGAGAGAAAGTCGAGACAGCGTCCCGCCATCGCCCGAAAGTACTCCCAACGGTGTCCCCCGGCGGACGTCTCCAGATCGGACTCAAAAGGGATGCCCATCGAATACAGCTTGCTCGCCAGTCGCTCCGCCCCATCGTGCCATAGCTGGTCGGACGGGTCGCAGACGAACATCTGGTGTCGCGGCCAGTTGAGTGGATGCAGGTGCAGCGTCACTGTCTGCTGGCGCGCGGCCTCCGGATCGGCGAACATCTGATCGAGCGGTGCTCCCTGGCCCCAGATCGTATGGAAGTCGATGGCCGGGGAGATTGCCGTGACCACGGGAAACTCGCGTGGATGGCGATAGGCCAACTGCAGCGCACCTTGTCCCCCCATGCTGATGCCCAGCAATCCAATCGCCGGCGGCGCCACTCCCCAACGTGTTCGCATCCACGGGACGACTTTCGTGCGCAGGAACGCCAGCGGCGTCACGGCTTCATCGAACTCGCGGCAGACCCGATCCAGCCACCAGGACCGGCCTCCGTGCGGACAAACGGCCGGAAGATTGTGCTTGACCAGTTCGGCTGTGAACACCGGATCCTCGCGAATTG